>NZ_JBHSNC010000009.1:0-8320 GCF_042655785.1 Cohnella yongneupensis | reverse complement strand
GGATCGCTGCGCGTATCCTTTTCCACACCTTAAGCCTCTCAGACGTCGTGAATACAACAACGTTATACGACAGACCGAAGCTAATATTGGGAGGGCGTAAATCATAATAACACCAAAATTATATAAATTACTAAGAGTACCTCTTTCTTTTGTGATAATTGCTTTTAATGTTTGGTGTATGTTGTTATGGGCTACCGAATTGACGATTAAAGGTAATGAAGACTTAGAAAGTCAATTATTTATTCTCTGGATATTTGCATATTTTATTAACCCAATATTATGTATACTTGTTTACTCATTTATCAGAGTAGCAATAATAGATAAATTTCTATCAGAGAGAATTATATTAAAAATCAATTTTGCTTTAGTACCAATTTCAATTCTCATATTGTATCGATAATAACTCTACAGAATTTTTTAGAAATCAAAAGTAATAGAATGATAATTTCACCGTTAGCAATTCAAGTGGTCCGTCGTATAACACCATATTCACGCATCGGGCATTCGCCCTCGGTCCGGCACGAAGTTAGAAGAGGATTCGGAGAGGCATTTCAGCCTCGGGAAGCATAATCAACCGGACACATCCGCACCACCTAACCGCATCGCGGCCGCCCTTCGGGCTTAAGGTGGTGGGACGTCGTGAATACAACAACGTTAGCTGAAATCTATCTTGCTCTGGAGTATCAAGGGCATCGTAGGGTTGTAGTGCATCGAGATTGATCGGCGCAATAAGTTGAATGTGTAAGTTGTAAAATGATACAGCGTTAAAACCGATTCGAAGAAGTAGATAGACATCAGCTAACATAGGATTCACGCTTTGGGGGACAAGCCCCCTTCGGTCCGCACATTCGTGCGGACACACCTGCACCACCTAACCGCATCGCGGCCGCCCCTTTTGGGGCTTAAGGTGGTGAGGCGTCGTGAATCCCTGGACGTTAGAGGAAATGGCTGTAATTCGAATTAGGAGGTAGGTCATGGGAGTAGATTGGTATGATATGATCGCCAGAAGAAATGGCGGATATGGTAGTAGCGCAGTATATTCAACCGTAGGGAAATCCGCTGAAGAAATATTTGAAGAAAGACTCATTAATATGATGCCGAATTTTAAGTCAATATTGGATGCTGGATGCGGACATGGAGAATTTACTTTGAATATGTCCAAATATGCAAACAGAATTATTGGTTTTGATAATTCGAAGGAGCTATTAGCAATAGCTCAAACAACTTTGAGAATAAGTGAAATAGATAATGTGGAATTTGTTCTTGCAACAACGAAAGAAGAACTTCCATTTGATGATGAACAATTCGATTTAATTTATGACAGAAGAGGACCTACTTCAATTATTAATCATGGCAGAATATTGGCTGCAGGCGGCACGATCTTTGGCATACATATAAACGTGGATAAAGTGAGAGAACAGCTAATAGCAAATGGCTATAAGGAGATAGAAATCGAGGAATATAACGAAGCCATATCTTACTTTCCAAATGAAGTTGAGTTTGCTAAATTCTTATCGGCAATTCCAGGTAATCCGGACTATACCTCAGCTGATTTAAAGAGCGAACTTGAAGTGAAGATAAGCGAACATAATATTGATGGAAGACTAGGAATCAAAGAACATAAATATATTTGGAAAGCAACGAGACCATAGCCGTGTACGAATTCTCGAAGAAGACAGCCACATCCTCTAACACCATATTCACGCATCGGGCATTCGCCCTCGGTCCGGCAGGAGATAGAAGTGAATTCGGTGAGGCATTTCATGTTCGGGGAAGCGGGATCAGCCGGACACATCCGCACCACCTAACCGCATCGCGGCCGCCCTTCGGGCTTAAGGTGGTGGGACGTCGTGAATACAACAACGTTAACTGAAATCTCCGAGAGCGTAAGGGCATCCAAACATCAATTAGAGAACAAGAATATCAAACCAATTCGTCGCGAGATAGACCGAGGACTCATAATCCCTCGGCGCCGCGGCTTTTTTTATGCGGATTTAAAGTGCGGATTTAGAAGGTCTGGGTTATAATTCCATTAGATTAAAACACATTACAGATCAAAAAGTCATTGAAGATCAAGAGTCATTGAAGATCAAGAATCATTGAAGATCAAGAATCATTGAAGATCAAGAATCATTGAAGATCAAGAATAATTGAAGATCAAGAGTCATTGAGGATCAAGAGTCATTGAAGATCAAGAATCATTGAAGATCAAGAATCATTGAAGATCAAGAATAATTGAAGATCAAGAGTCATTGAGGATCAAGAGTCATTGAGGATCAAGAATCATTGAAGATCAAGAATCATATAAAGAGCAAACCTCACGAAGATCAATATCTGACTTTAGTGTTGATTCAAGAAGTCGGAGACTTCAGTTAACACCGTATTCACGCTTCGGGCCATTCGGCCCTCGGTCCGGCAGAAGTTAGAAGTTGATTCGAAGAGGCATCTCAGCAGCGCAGAAGTGGATCCAGCCGGACACATCCCACCACCTAACCGCATCGCGGCCGCCCTTCGGGCTTAAGGTGGTAGGACGTCGTGAATACAACAACGTTATACGAAACCCCTTAAATTCGCAAAGGAACTAAACCCATGGATGAACAACTGAACCCGAATGATGCAGAATTAGAACTCCTGAATCTGTCATACAACAGATTTTATGATATCTATGAAGAGATCTTTGAAGATTCACTCTGGGGCAAGGATTCTTATTACCGGTTCTCTAAAGTTAGAGATGGATTCTCGATTTACACTGAATTGTTAAATTATGAGCCAATCAAATGGGTCATTGAAGAGATGAAAAAGCGAAGACCTCCAATGGAAAGTGAAATAAGTAGTGAGTTGTTTAAATTTATAAGAAATCTGCTATCTCACTTTCCATTTTTTAATAATTGGGAAGAAGTGTGGATTAGTAAATTGCTATGTAACTGGTTTAAAGAAGGACAATCAATTGATCGTTTTCTCAGGAAGTATTCAGGAAGATCAGAAGTAAAATATAGATTTTGGGAACCATCAAAAAAGAAAAGACTTATCTAAGTGTTAAGTTTCCAGAAGAATATTCTGATAAATCCAAAATATACCTAAAAGATATTTTAACTGAATTTGAAGGTGTCAAATTTGCATTTATTTTGATGAAGAGAGTATTAGACACACAAGTAATTAAGGAATAGTAGGGAGAATTCAATGAAGAAGGGGCTTCGTATAACACCATATTCACGCATCGGGGCATTCGCCCCTCGGTCCGGCCGGAGTTAGAAGCGGATTCGGGATGAGATTTTCAATAGCGAGGAAGCAGATTCAGCCGGACACATCCCTCCACCTAACCGCATCGCGGCCGCCCTTCGGGCTTAAGGTGGAGGAACGTCGTGAACACAACAACGTTATATGCAATTGGGGCAAGTACTTTAAAAAACATTATAAGGGAGCTATTTCGATGAAAATTGGTTTTCTAGTAATTGATATGCAGGCAATCCACTTACAGGGCATAGATAAGCAAAACGTAAACAGAGCATGCGAATATATCAATTATGTATCTGATATGATTCGTTCTAAAGATCATATTGTTATACATATTCAAGATATTGAAGGTATAACAGAATCGAATAGAGATGAGTATAATACGATTCCAGATATCCATATAAAGGACAAAGATTTGATTGTGTCTAAAGAGTATAGCAATTCATTTTGGAAGACAGATCTTGAACAAATTCTAGTAAAGCAGGGCATTGAATTTATTATCATTGCAGGAAATGCTGCAGAACATTGTGTCTTGTTTACTTATAACGGAGCAAACGAAAGAGGTTATAACGCGGTAATATTGCAGAATGGAATTTTAAGTAAACATGATGATGTAATAACATCAACGTACAGGGATAGAAATATCATCTCGTATCCAGTTGTTAAATACTTAATCAGAAAATGAATAATGTCATTTATATGTAACTCAGGATGGCCCCAACAGCATATAACACCGTATTCACGCGTCGGGCCGACATTCGTCGACCCTCGGTCCGTCCGAGGCATTTTCAAAGAAGTGGAATCAGGCGGACAACCCTGCGAGGCTAAGTGGCGAAGCCACCCGGCGACTTCGTCGCCTTAAGCCTCTCGGGTTCGTGAATACAAGATCGTTAGCTGAAATTACTGTAAATCCATAAAAAGGAGAAATACTCTTGAATTCATATTCAATAGTAATATGTATAAGCGGTCCCTCTGGGGCTGGAAAAAGTTCATTAATGGAAAGAACGGTTGAAATATTAAATGATTCTGTGAGTTTTTATTTTGATGCGTATAAATCGACGCTTACATTTCCAGATTTAGATGATGCATTTAGAAGAATATCCGAGGGAGAAGTAAAAGACCCTCTTGATATTTTGAGGTATGAGATACGTAATGATAAATTTTATGAAGATTTATGTAGGCTGTCTCAAGGATATGAAGTTACAGATCCGTGGGGACGCAAGCTGAAACCCGCAAAGTACATAATATTAGAAGAACCATACGGTAGATTGAGAGAGGGGATGAATGCACTTATCCATACTAGTGTATGTATAGATGTTCCGCTTGAGATTTCATTGTGTAGGAGGTTAATTCGAAACATCACATATGATCTTGTTAAAGAAACTGCAGAAACAAGACTGGACAATGTCTTGGAATACATAAAGTCTTACCATGAAGGTGAAGGAATGGCGATTAAGTTAATGTATGAAGCTTTGAAAGAGGAATCTGATCTCATATTTGATGGACTAAAACCTAAAGAATTATTAGTTCAAGAATTAATCAATTATATTCGGGGTATCTCATAGAAGTCAGTAACTTCAGCTAACACCATATTCACGCATCGGGCATTCGCCCTCGGTCCGGCACGAAGTTAGAAGTGGAATCAGAGAGGCATTTCAGCAGCAGGGAAGTTGAATCAGCCGGACACACCTGCACCACCTAACCGCGTCGCGGCCGGCTCTGCGAGCCTTAAGGTGGTGAGGCGTCGTGAATCCCTGGACGTTAGATGAAACCACCCTAGTGCTTAAAAATCTCTATACCCTAAATATGGAATTTGTTGTAGAATAATAGAGAATTTTAATAAGCCCTAAAGCATAGGGTATATTCAGGGTGAATAAATGAAAAAGTTATTTGTGATTCTCATTGCTTTGGCAGTTTTAGTTGGGACTTCATCTTCTGTTTATGCTCATTCAGGGCGGACTGATAAAAATGGTGGACATAATTGCTCAGCAAAATCTAAACAAAAAGGACTTTGCACAGGATATCACTATCACAAAAAGAAGAAGTAAAATAAAAATAGTATTTATAAAAACCCAGCTAAAGTAATTAAAGGCTGGGTTTAATTTTACGAAGAATATTAATGATATTAAAGTAATTTCAATGAAGTGGGTGGCATCATCTAACACTATATTCACGCTTCGGGGCGGTCGACCCTCGGTCCGGTATGAAGTCAGAAGTGGGATCGGAGAGGTATTTCAGTGCTCAAGGAAGAAGATTCAGCCGGACACATCCGCACCGACTAAGCGCATCGCGCCCGGCGACATTCGTCGCCTTAAGTCGGTGGGACGTCGTGAATACAACAACGTTAGGTGAAATTGGAGCAGAATACATTGAAATGAGGAAACATCATATGAACTCTGAAGAATTTGCAGAACTGATTAAAGACATAAGAGATGAATCAATTGATAATACATACTCTTTCTTTACTAAACCACCAGGAAGAAAACCTAGGCAAAGACATATTGAACTCTCAAATTGGTTAAATGCTTTAGACGACAAGGACAAAGTCATGTTGAGGGAGTTTATTAAAGAAGGAATCGATTCTAGTTTGTTTAGCCTATTCTGTATAATTGATGGTGCTCGTAAAGTTGAAGAGGGAGAATTCAAACTCTCATATATTGAAGAAGGTAAAGAAATCATTCTGAATGAACCAGGAAAAGAAGATCTCCATGATTTATATAATTATTTAATCCAGAGTGAGCAACCGGAATAAGGTATGTGTTAGTAATCCAGGATGGCTCCAACATCACCTAACACCATATTCACGCGTCGGGCATTCGCCCTCGGTCCGGCACGAAGTTAGATGTGGAATCGGAGAAGTATTTCAGTTTCGGGGAAGCGGGAGCAGCCGGACACATCCCACCACCTAACCGCATCGCGGCCGCCCTTCGGGCTTAAGGTGGTAGGACGTCGTGAATACAATAACGTTAGGTGAAATTCCTGCAAGAGCGTAAGGAGACAAGAACAATGCAAATAACCTTCAAACTTTTAGATCTCAAGAAGGACGATATACCTTTTCAACTGCTGTTACTCGCAGATCCTTCAAAGAAATTAATTCATGAATACATTGAACGTGGGCATTGTTATTTAGCCATATTGAATGAAGAACTTATTGGAGAGTTCGTATTAATACAAACGAATCCAGACACCTATGAAATAGTTAATATTGCAGTTCAAGAAGAATATCAAGGAAGAGGAATAGGAAAGAAACTAATACAAAAGGCGATAGAAGAAGCCGAAAAGCTTGGAGCAAAATCAATTGAAATTGGAACAGGTAATTCAAGCATTCAACAATTGAGACTCTATCAGAAGAGTGGATTTAGAATAATCGGAATTGACCATGATTTCTTTATAAGAAATTATGAAGATGAAATATATGAAGACGGGATACAGTGTAGGGACATGATAAGGCTTAGGAAAGACCTTTGATTGAAATAACAAGAAGGCAGGAACATCACCTAACACCATATTCACGCATCGGGCATTCGCCCTCGGTCCGGCACGAAGTTAGGAGTGGATTCGGTGAGGTATTTCAGCAGCAGGGGAGCAGATTCATCCGGACACATCCGCACCACCTAACCGCATCGCGGCCGCTTCGGGCTTAAGGTGGTGGGACGTCGTGAATACATAACGTTAGCTGAAATTCCCTAATGATATTATTGGAGGCCAATCATGAAGGTAACAATAAACCCCCAAGAGATTAATCTAAATGATTCAAAGCAAATTGCCTTATTACAACTACTATGTAGCTTATCAAGCGCACGGACTTGTTTAGGCTTATATTCGGATATAGAAGCTGGTAGACCTAAATTGTCGTCGCAAGACGAAGTAATTATGTTATCTATGGCACTAGCAGGTATTGGCGAATCATTACATAATTTCGAAAACTTAGTGAATAAAGGCATAATCAAAAAGCCAATTAATTGCAGTCAAGAGTTAGAGGACTCATGGAATTTCATTAATTCATTAGAAATAAAAGAACTGAAAAAAACAAATCTAAAATATCTAAGAGATAAATCATCATTTCATTTTGATCCAGAACCAATTAAACATTTCTTCAATGAATTGATGGATAATAACAACACTGAAATTGATCTATGGGAATCAAGCGAGAATGACCCACATGGGTTTTCTCCGCTAGCTTCATTAATCATTTCTAACACAATATTAAATGTTACAAAACCAGACAAAAATAGAGCTGAATTATCAATAAGAGTATATGGCGCTCTCAGTTATATTGTTTTAGATGAAATAAATCAGCAGTACAACTTGAGGATTATTCAATGAAGTAGGGAACTTCAGCTAACACCATATTCACGCATCGGGCATTCACCCTCGGTCCGGCGAAGTTAGAAGTGAATTCGAAGAGGGATTTCAGTAGCAGGGAAGCGGGAGCAGCCGGACACATCCACACCACCTAACCGCATCGCGGCCGCCACTTCGTGGCTTAAGGTGGTGGGACGTCGTGAATACAATAACGTTATCTGAAACTCAGTAAGAGCTCATTAAGTGCATATATTGTTGAAGGGCATGCGTGTCCGCTGTAATTGTGTAATCAAGAATATTAAAGATCAAAGAATCATTGAAGATCAAAGAATCATGAAGATCAAGAGTAATTGAAGAACAAGAATAATAGAAGATCAAGAGTAATTGAAGAACAAGAATAATAGAAGATCAAGAGTAATTGAAGAACAAGAATAATAGAAGATCAAGAGTAATTGAAGAACAAGAATAATTGAAGAACAAGAATAATAGAAGATCAAGTGCATGCGTGTCCGCGATGAATGGTATTTCGAGGAAGAACTGAGCTTCAGATAACACCATATTCACGCTTCGGGGCATTCGCCCCTTCGGTCCGGCAGCAGCTCGATGTATTTCGATGAGGCATTTCAGTATACGAGGAAGCAAATCCAGCCGGACACATCCGCACCACCTAACCGCATCGCGGCCGACCCGTTGGGGCTTAAGGTGGTGGGACGTCGTGAATACAACAACGTTATATGAAAGGGATGCAACCGATTAAAGTTCAAAGGAATGAGACAAATGG
>NZ_JBHSNC010000008.1:0-3095 GCF_042655785.1 Cohnella yongneupensis | reverse complement strand
ATCGCGGCCGCCCCGTTGGGGCTTAAGGTGGTGGGACGTCGTGAATACAACAACGTTATAAGAAATCGACGCTAAAATCTTAAAATTTACAAAATGTGTATCAATGATATACTAATCTATGGAAATAGTATTAGGAGGGGATTAATATGAATATTGCTATTATTTTAGGCGTCAGCGAGTATATTGATTCAGCAAATAATCTGCCTGGATGTCAAACTGATGTTGATTATATAAACCATGTTGTTCGTGGGATAAATAAATTTGATGAGATTTTAGTGCTTAATGAAAAAACAAATAGTAATGATATAAAAAACCAGTTAACAAATTTTTTGTCTAAGTTTGAAGATAAACAATTAGGCGAACTATTTTTCTATTACACCGGTCATGGAGAGTTTTTTAATAACGAGTTTTATTATATTCTTTCTGACTTTGACAAAAAGAAAAGAAAACAAACTTCTCTTGAAAATAATGAATTAGATAACCTATTTAGAAGTGTCAATCCAGAACTACTTATAAAAGTCGTAGACGCTTGTCAAGCAGGTGTTACATACGTAAAAGGCGGAGACAGCTCCTTTGAAAAATATTTAAATGAGACTGGCAGCCGATTTAACAAATGCTATTTTATGTTCTCATCTCAAAGTGAACAGTACTCATATCAGGATGAGGTCAGTCACTTTACTAAAAGTTTTGTAAATGCTGTGATATCTCATAAATCGGAAAATATTAGATATAAGGATATTATTGATTATATCTCTGATGAATTTGAAAACAATTCAGAACAAACACCATTTTTTGTAACACAAGCGAATTTCACCGAGAAGTTTGCCTTTATTGATCAAGAAATGAGAAATACGTTGCTGTCGATATTTAATTCTGATTCAAAGGATAAGAAAAAAGATACAGAAAAAAGCGTAGTTTCCTTTGAAGAATTTGTTATGAACGAAGCTAATGAATTTTGTACAGAAGTGGATGTTTTGAAAATTATGGGGGAAATAAAAGAACAAATAGAGAAATACAGTTTCCCTACGAATTTCACGAACATTTATGATGTCGAAATTCATCCTTTTAAAACGTTAGAGAATAAACGTCTCACAGAACCAAATGTTCCTAAGCTAAATCTTATTGGTAAGTGGCTCAAAGATAATAAGCATGATTATTTTGCAAAGCCTAATATTAATGTTGAAACATATATTGAAGAACAAGAGGAACCCTCGTTTGCAACAGCTCTGTTTAATTTTGGTTTGAATAAATCGGAGAAAAAAAAGAACGTTACAAAAACACGTGAAATAATTACTGGGTATTCAACAACATATGAATACCCATATAAAGCAATAAGGATTATTGCAAAACCTAAATACGAAAATTTACAATGGTATAATTGTTCACTATTATTTATTACTTCAAAGAATAATATTAGATTGTTTTATTTTTGCTCAAACTACGATGAATCAAATTGGAGTAATAGAAGTATTAATAATAATTTTGATTGGAAAACTGTTGAAGTAAAACTAAAAGATAATCAAAAAATTAGTGAAACTCTTAATAAAATTCTTTCAGAATATACTTATTATATTTTAGCCCCCCTAGTTGAGAGATATAATTCCTCCGTAATGCAAACTAAAACTGAAGACAAGGGAAATGAAACTGCTAAAACTGAAAGCAAAAAAGATGAAACCAATAAAACCGTAGGTAATAAAACCGAAGGCAATAAAACAGAAAGCAAAAAATCCGAAAGCCAGAAAGACTTGGAATTGAAGGTTTCTCAATAACAATATTTGAATGCCCGAGCCGGAAGGCAGGGCGTTTTTTGTAACTCAATGATGGCGTCGACTTCTTATAACACCATATTCACGCATCGGGCATTCGCCCTCGGTCCGGCACGAAGTTAGAAGTGGAGTCGAAGAGGCATTTCAGTAGCAGGGAAGTTAATTCAGCCGGACACATCCCACCACCTAACCGCATCGCGGCCACCCTCCGGGCTCAAGGTGGTAGGACGTCGTGAATACAACAACGTTAGACGTAATTACCGAAACACATGAAAGGAGAAGTTCATCATATATCAGAATCCAAGAATAATAGGAATTATTACATGGGTAACAATCATAATTACAATGATTCCATCAGTTTATGTTCAGATATGGCCATTGGCTTCGAAGTTTCTTTTAGGTACTTTTGCGCCTGGTGTATTAATTAACTCATTTGTTCATAGACATTTTTGGATCATTCTATTCTTACTTTTTATCATAAATTTCTATTATGTATTAATTGAGCTGTTTAGAAGTTTGAAACTGCGACTCTATACAATTCTAAGCATCTCTGTGGTCCTGATTGTATTGTTTATATCATTTGATTCTAAAGTTTTTTATCAAGATCTCTATGACTATTTCAATAACAAGGAAATTCAAACTTCGAAAATAAAATACTTAGAAATTGAAAAAAATAATGGAGTGAAAATTACTTCAAATACTTATCGTATTATCTTGGATAACGATGCAAAGTTTAATGTGAATTCTTTTATGAGCGTCATTGATGAAGAGTCGGTTGGTGACAAAATAAAAATAGAGTATTTGAAGCATTCAAAGAAAATTGTAGATCTAAAGATTATTAAATAATTACAGTACTTGTTGAATGTTTGTCATGAAGTCAGTAACTACGTCTAACACCATATTCACGCATCGCAGCCTTACGGCTGCTCGGTCCGGCAGAAGTCCGAAGTGAGTTCGATGAGGCATTTCAGTATGCGGAGAAGTAATCGCAGCCGGACACATCCGCACCGACTAACCGCATCGCGGCCGCCCCTAACGGGGCTTAAGTCGGTAGGACGTCGTGAATACAACAACGTTAGACGAAATTCTCTGTAAGAGCGTCCATAAGATCAATAAAGAACAGAATAATAACAAACAAAGTAGTCGCGAGATACACCGGTGGAGAATTATACTTCGGAGTCGCGGCTTCTTTTTTATGTGGAATTAAAGTGCGTCACTAGAAAGACTGGGTTATAATTCCAATAAGAAGGAAGTAGAAAGATAAGATGTTTCCGCTAACCTACCATGACCGAAATTAGCCGGTAAAAGATGTCCAAACATAGACCGATA
>NZ_JBHSNC010000007.1:0-85475 GCF_042655785.1 Cohnella yongneupensis | reverse complement strand
TAACCGCATCGCGGCCGCCCCGTTGGGGCTTAAGGTGGTGGGACGTCGTGAATACAACAACGTTATCCGAAATTAATGTAAGGCGTCATAATTAAATAAAGCAACTCAGGTTCTTAAATCAAAATAGTAAGGAGAAATATAATGTCATCCAAATTAATTGGCGCAGCTTCAATTATTATTGATTTAGAAGAAAGAATACTATTAGTTAAACATAGTTATGGAAGATATAATTGGGATCTCCCTGGAGGAAAAGCAGAATCAAATGAGTCTGCAGAAGAGACAGCAATTAGAGAAGCATTAGAAGAAATTGGAGTGCGAATTTCTGTCAGTGAAATAACAGGAATCTATTATGATCCAACATATGATATGCATCACTTTGTATTTCTCTCTCAAATAGATGGAGATATGAAGCCGACTCCAAGTTCGCCAGAGATATTAGAATGTGGATATTTCAATATTAATGAATAGCCTAAACCTATGAGTGACTTTACATATAATCGTATTCATGACGCTTTGAATAATTCTAAGAAACAAATTCAAATAATTGAACCAAGAAGGTGGATCGAATAAAGTAAATCATTTTTGATTGTAATTCAATGAAGACATGAACTTCGGATAACACCATATTCACGCATCGGGCCATTCGGCCCTCGGTCCGGTTCGAAGAGGCATTTCAGTAGCGAGGAAGTGGGAGCGGCCGGACACATCCGCACCGACTAAGCGCATCGCGCCCGGTGACTTCGTCACCTTAAGTCGGTGGGACGTCGTGAATACAACAACGTTAGCTGAAATTCCTTGAAGAGCTTTAATAAGAGAGGAACTACATTAATGACTTGGAATCAAGCACTTAAGACTTTTTGCGATCTCTACTCAGAATCTGAATTAACGAATAAGTGGATTATCGTCGGTTCTGTTGGTTCAGTATTACAACAAGCCATTATGACACCAAACGATTTAGATATATATGTGCGGAATGTTGAAGATGTTTCTCAAATAGCAGTCCTTTTAAGGCAATTCAATTTAAGGACTAAATCTGACCGTTCATATTTTGATTCAGAATGGTTTTCATCAGATGAAGAACCTTTCTTTACTCAATCATTTCCTTCTGGGTTTACATGGACTAAAGGTAAATGGAAGATTCATGATTTTCACTTTGAAGTCGTACAGATCTCAAACTCTGCGGGGATACCTGATTCAGACACAGGTGAAGGGATATGGGAAGGTGGCAAACATATTTGGGAGTTAAGCAAGTATATTGAATTTGAAACCCATTTGGTACCAGTGGTTCCTTTAGAGATTCAGCTTGAATCAAATATTAGAAGGAACAGGCAGGATCGAGTTGATGCCATCATGAAAGCACTATTATCAAACGGTTATGACAAAGAGTTATTAAGGAAAGCATTATCAACTTCAAATTTTGAGCAACTTAAAGATCTAATTCAGTGAATCGACGATGTCAAGGAACTTAAGCTAACACCGTATTCACGCATCGGGCATTCGCCCTCGGTCCTGCACGAAGTAAGAAGTGGATTCAGAGAGGCATTTCAGCAGCAGGGAAGCAATATCAGCCGGACACACCCGCACCACCTAACCGCATCGCGGCCGCCCCGTTGGGGCTTAAGGTGGAGGGACGTCGTGAATACAAGAACGTTAGCTGAAATCTCTCTTGCTGCGAAGAGTAAAGAACATATTAGGGTTGTAGATGTACGAGATTCATATGAGCAAGAATGTGATAGTTAAGGTGCAAAATGATACTACGTAAAAACCGATTCGAAGAAGTAGAGAGACATCAGCTAACATAGGATTCACGCTTCGGGGGACAAGCCCCCTTCGGTCCGCACACATTCGTGCGGACACACCTGCACCACCTAACCGCATCGCGGCTGCCCTTCGGGCTTAAGGTGGTGGGACGTCGTGAATACAACAACGTTATAAGAAATTACCGCAAGAGCTCAAGTTCATAAGAGCGAGGTGATTGTCATTGAAGTGCAAGAACTCGTAAACATTGAGTTGTTAATGAAATCATTTAATAAACCTTGGTATATAGCTGGTGGATGGACATTCGATCTCGCTGCCAATGAAATCACCAGGACTCATAAGGACATGGATATTTGTATTTTCAGAGAAGAGATCCCTTTTGCGATTCCATATTTTCATGAGTGGGATATACAAGTTGCGATTCCTGGGGAACATCGATTAGTACCGTACAAGACGATGAGCGATCTAGATCCTCCAAGATATTGTTTGCATTTGTTTAAAGAGAATGAGTTTCTAGAAATCTTAGTGACGGAACGAAATGAAGATGAAGTGATATTTAGAAAGAACAGAAAAATCAAAATGCAAATGAGTGAATTTAGTAAAGGAAATCAAAGACCCTATGTAAATCCAGCTTGGCAATTACTCTTTAAGAGTCTAAGTACAAGAGAAGAAGATGAACATGATTTTAAGATTTATATGGATCGAGTAGATGACGATCGTTCAAAGAAATGGTTGTTGCAAAGCATAATTGAGGCGAATGGAAACAAGAACTGGATAAGGATACTTGAGAGCCATTTCGAAGAAGGCGGGAACATCTTATAACACCATATTCACGCTTCGGGGCATTCGCCCCTCGGTCCGGCACGAAGTTAGAAGAGGATTCGGAGAGGCATTTCAGTAGCAGGGAAGTAGAGTCAGCCGGACACATCCCACCACCTAACCGCATCGCGGCCGCCCTTCGGGCTTAAGGTGGTAGGACGTCGTGAATACAACAACGTTAGACGAAATTCTCTGTAAGAGCGTCCATAAGATCAATAAAGAACAGAATAATAACAAACAAAGTAGTCGCGAGATACACCGGTGGAGAATTATACTTCGGAGTCGCGGCTTCTTTTTTATGTGGAATTAAAGTGCGTCACTAGAAAGACTGGGTTATAATTCCAATAAGAAGGAAGTAGAAAGATAAGAACCAGAACAGAAGAAGAACAAAGACAGAAGAAGAACAAAGACAGAAGAAGAACAAAGACAGAAGAAGAACAAAGACAGAAGAAGAACAAGGACAGAAGAACAAAGACAGAAGAACAAAGACAGAAGAACAAAGACAGAAGAACAAAGACAGAAGAAGAACAAAGACAGATGAAGAACAAGTTCAATGGCGCGGTTGGTAGTATTTCAAGAAGCAGAGAACTTCGTCTAACACCATATTCACGCTTCGGGCCATTCGGCCCTCGGTCCGGCAGAAGTTAGAAGTGGATTCGGTGGAGCATTTCAGCAGCAGGGAAGCATAATCAGCCGGACACATCCCACCACCTAACCGCATCGCGGACGCCCTTTGGGCTTAAGGTGGTAGGACGTCGTGAATACAACATCGTTAGCTGAAATCTCTCTTGCTCTGGAGGTTAAATGATATATTAGGGTTGAAGTGAATCGAGATCCATCGGCGACGGATGATACTTTAAAGTGCAGCATGATACTACGTCAAAACTGATTCGAAGAAGTAGAGAGACATCAGCTAACATGGGATTCACGCTTCGGGGGACAAGCCCCCTTCGGTCCGGCAGGAGTTGAAGTTGATTCGATGAGTATTTCAGTTACATGGAAGTATATTCAGCCGGACACACCCGCACCGACTAAGCGCATCGCGCTCGGCGACATTCGTCGCCTTAAGTCGGTGGGGCGTCGTGAATCCCTGGACGTTATGCGACATAATGGCTACGTTTCAAAGCCTTAACCCAGCACTTCGTGAATCAGGGATTCACGAAATACTGGGCCATCCAATACCGGTTTAAAGGCATTTGAATTTTGAACTTGAAATGAAAGAGAAATAGTTCTTAACAATATGAAGAATATCCTATAATATGGAAACAACAGAACAACCTCTCGGTAGAAAGGTTGTCCTTCTTTTATTAGGGGTTTGGTGAAGGGGAAGCTCGCTTCAACAGCGCCAAACCCCTAATAAAAGAATAATGGGCGAGGCGAGAGGCTGTCAAAGTCGAAAATCGGTTGAATATGGTTGTTCTGATGATAGAGGAGAGGATATTCTTCATTTCGCCAAAAAGAACGTATGTTCTCTAATTATTTCAAGGAATCAAAATTAAAATAACAACCGGCACTGGATGGAAGGCTTTGAAAGTTCGAAGGGAATCAATAGGATGAAGGATTTGTGGGTAACGCTTCGACCGCCATTACATCGCATAACATAGAATTCCCGCGGCGGGATTGCTGGAAAACGCCATCCCTTGGTCCGGCAGAAGTCAGAAGTAGCTCGAAGAGGCATTTCAGCATCCAGGAAGTAAACTCAGCCGGACACATCGACCCCCCTAAGATAGGAGCTATCTAAGGGGGATCGACGTCGGGAATTCACGTACGTTATATGAAATTTGTGAAATGCAATTTAGTGATTAGGAGTAATTCTATGAAGAAGAAAAGTACTTATATCATAATTGCACTCTTAGTTCTTTTAATAATACTTAGTGTGGGATTATTAAAAGTACAAAATCAAAAAATACAACTTCAAGATTCTATTGATTCAACTTTTAAGGCGCAGCTTAGTAATGCCCTAAGCAATTTTAGTGTGGAGGTCAATGACTATACATATCGATCGATGGTGTCGAGTGTTTACAATGCAGCTATTTTATCAGAGCTTACCTCTTACGAAGAAATTAATGATAGTTTAGACATTAGCTTGTATAACTTATTTATTTCTTTAAGAGAAGATAAGTCTAAGAGTCTAGTCCTATCAAAGATTGATGAAATAAGAAAGATATTTTTTGAACTGGTACAGGATCCAACAGATAAGAAAACAACAGACCAAATATCACAAATTGTATCTGATACCTTCTTTAACAATGCAGCAGAATAATGGTGTATGCAAAGTCAAGGAAGACACATCCTTCATATAACACCATATTCACGCATCGGGGCGACGTTGTCGCCCCTCGGCCCGGCAGAGGTCTGATGTGAATTCGATGAGGAATTTCAGTATGCGAGGAAGTTGAATCAGCCGGACACATCCGCACCGACTAAGCGCATCGCGCCCGGCGACTTCGTCGCCTTAAGTCGGTGGGACGTCGTGAATACAAAAACGTTAAGCGAAACCCCTGGAAATCTAATAAATACAAAAAACCTGTTCTCATTGCGAATAGCAACAAAAGATCCTCAAACTCTTTAAAGAGGTGTTCAAATGGCATATATTCAACTAAATATTCCAAGGCATTTTAGATACGTAAACCAAGTCAAAGACTTTATTCAAAAGACGATTCAACCCGAGCAGATCATAGACGACAGATCCTATTTGGGTGGACTCGAAGATATCGGAGGAGAACTATTTTGGTTTGTCAAGAATGGCGTTACGGTCAAGTATGATTGGATGGAGGAATGGGATCGAAACAGTCCCAATGGAACCCATTCAATATTAACCGAGGAAAATACGGAAGAAGCTGAATTGTTTGTTCGCGAAATTTCAGAAAAAATCATTAGATATTTTAATGAATCAAAAATCTAGAATTATGACTGTTGGGGTTATTCAAAAATACTTATGAAAATTGAATTTAGAAGAACATATTGGAAGTAATTCGAGATGTCAGGGGCATCGCTTAACACCATATTCACGCATCGGTACGACTTCGTCGCCCCTCGGTCCGGCAGTAGCTCGAAGTATTTCAATGAGGCATTTCAGTATACGAGGAAGTTAGATCAGCCGGACACATCCGCACCGACTAACTGCGCAAGCGCAGCCTGCTCCTGGCGGAGCCTTAAGTCGGTGGGACGTCGTGAATACAACAACGTTAGCTGAAATCTCTCTTGCTCCGAAGGTTTAAAGATCATATTAGGTTTTAGAGAATCGAGATCCATCGGCGACGGATGATACTTTAAAGTGCAGCATGATACTACGTCAAAACTGATTCGAAGAAGTAGAGAGACATCAGCTAACATGGGATTCACGCTTTGGGGGACAAGCCCCCTTCGGTCCGGCAGAAGTTGAAGTTGATTCGGTGAGTATTTCAGTTGCATGGAAGCAAATTCAGCCGGACACACCCGCACCGACTAAGCGCATCGCGCCCGGCGACATTCGTCGCCTTAAGTCGGTGGGGCGTCGTGAATCCCTGGACGTTAGCTGAAATTCGTCAAAAACATCGGCCATCCTTGGCCTCATTAAATAAAAGATAAATATGTGTTCAAATTGATTGTTATTGTAATAGTTAAGATAAAGGAGATGCACGAGAATGAGTCTATTACGAAATATTATTTTAATATTATTACTTATCTTTATTTTCACTTCATGTAAAGATGCAACTAAAATGAAAGAGGTTAGTCAAATCTATATTTATCACAGTAGTGAAGGGATGCGTGATACTGAATTTTATATAGATTTTGTAGAAAGAATGTTTTATAAGTATCGTAATAATAATATAGAAAGAGATAGTTCTCTCAAAAATGATGGGTATGATAATGTTATTAATCTTTCAGAAAAAAAGATTCAAGATTTTTTAAAGAAAGCAAATAAATATGGATTCTTAGATTGGAAAGAAAAATATATAGATAACCAGATATCAGATGGACATCAATGGGGGATAATTATTACATATAGTAGTGGAAAAAAATACGAGATTGAAGGATCGAATAAATATCCATCCACATGGGATGATATGTATAGTGAATTCGAAAAACTTACAGGAACAAACATATTATTATTAAGAAGTGATTGGATTAAAGAACAAAGTCAACAGTGAATTGAAGGGGCTGACTCAATAGGGGTAGAGACTTAAAATTATCTTTATTTTTATATACAAGGTAATGAGATTATAAGGAAATCTACTATGTAACTCAAGAAGCGACGAACTTCAGCTAACACCATATTCACGCATCGGGGCATTCGCCCCTCGGTCCGGCAGAAGTTAGAAGAAGAATCGAGGATGGATTTTCATTAGCGAGGAAGCGGAATCAGCCGGACACATCCGCACCGACTAAGCGCATCGCGCCCGGCCACTTCGTGGCCTTAAGTCGGTGGGACGTCGTGAATACAACAACGTTATACGACATACCTGAAGAACATTTAAGAAAGAGGTGTATGACCATTTTTTCTAATGCTTCCATACAAATAATTAATATAGTTCTCTTTGGGATATTGATATTCTTAATCTATAGATTTAGTAAGAAGAAGAGAAATAAATAAGCGTTGTACCTTCAAGACTTGAGTAGGGGTTCAGCAGGAGAAATACTGTACGAAGAGAAATATCCGTCAATGACAGTTCAGAAATGAATTTAAAAGTAAAACTAATCAAAACTCTTCAACCCTGATTAGCAACCCGGGTGAGAACTGCAAGAAGAAATAGTGGCTAAGGTGAATTTATGAGGGGATAGGTGGTACTTAATGTATGAATACATATTTGTTGAAACTTCACTTGGCGGATTTTTTACTTCTGCGACACATCAAGAAACGATACAAAAGTATGCGCAAGAAGGTTGGCGATTAGTTCAAGTCCTTCCTACGCACTACAATGGTCAAGGAAAACCTACCGATTACGAAATAATATTTGAAAGACAAATTAGTACTGACTGAATATGATTTTTCTAGTAAATCAGGAAGCCAGGTACGTCGTATAACACCATATTCACGCATCGGGCATTCGCCCTCGGTCCGGCAAGAAGTTAGAAGTGAATTCGAAGAGGCATTTCAGTTGCAGGGAAGCAGAATCAGCCGGACACACCCGCACCACCTAACCGCATCGCGGCCGTCCCTTCGGGACTTAAGGTGGTGGGGCGTCGTGAATACAACTACGTTATGTGAAACACCCGAAAGCGAGGTTAATAAACATGAGTTGGTTACAAGGTGGACCATTCCTCGAAGTAAGTCTATTAACAGAGGAAGTTGACATCAGAAATCTAATCAATTTAGTTTCTCTTCATAAGTGTGTAAATATTCTTGAAGAGAATATTGAAGAAAAAATAAACTTGTTTAATACAGGGTATTTGTATGATGATGAGGATTCAAATTCTCATAAGATACATACAATCAGTTTAAATATTTTTGTTGAATTGCTTGGCAAGAGAAAATCGCTTTTATTAATTCATAGAGTAGCTGAGAAGACTCTTTTATTGGATTTTTGTTTTTATGGAAGTGAATATGATGCCCTTGAATGGGGGCAACAAGGAATACGAGAGAGCGAATATCATCATTTCGTAAGCTTCTTTTCTGATGTGCTTAAATACTTTCAGGGAATTGCTGGGACTGTAGCAATTGAGGCAGATATTTTAGGACTTATTTCTGAGACTCAAACATGGCCTAATATCGTATTCAATTATAAAAATATCAATTCAACAGAGATTTTCAAGCAAGGAGAACAACATAAGAATTACATAGCCGTTGGAGTAAATTCTGAAGAAGAAATACATATACAAAGTTTTGAGAGTAACTCTTAGAAGTCGGGTGCATCACATAACACCATATTCACGCATCGGGCCATTCGGCCCTCGGTCCGGCACGAAGTTAGAAGTGGATTCGGAGAGGCATTTCAGTTTCGGGGAAGAGGAATCAGCCAGACACATCCGCACCATCTAACCGCATCGCGGCCGCCCTTCGGGCTTAAGGTGGTGGGACGTCGTGAATACAACAACGTTATATGAAATCAGCCGAAACCATTATTAAAAACCCATATAACATGAAGGGATGATTGACATGGAAATTACAGAGAAGAAAGTAATTGATTCGAAGAATGGATTAGAATTACAAGACTTAAGAGATCAGAGAATACATATGGCTACTTTTAAGGGATCGGATTTTAACGGAATAGATATGAGGGAAACTAAATTTGCTGATACTAACTTTGTAAGTTCCAAATGGGAACATATTTACTTTTCTAATTTGCAAATAAACATGATTCAGATGGGTGGAACGGTATTTGAGAATATTATTCGGCCTAAAGCTGAGATAAGTCGATTAGATGGAGAACCTGGAACAGATGAATGGGTCAATGTAGAGCCAGTGAGATTTAAGAACAGTGATTTATCTACAGCGGTTTTCGAGTCATGTAAGCTTAATAATGTTGAAATTAACAATTGTGATATCGAAGGATTAACAATTAATGGAGTTTTGATTAAAGATCTATTAGAAAACTACAAGAATAAGAACTAATTGAAGGTATTTCGAGGAAGCGGCTGACATCATATAACACCGTGTTCCCACTTCGGGGCTTACGCCCCTTGGTCTGCAAGAGGGATTTCGAGGAAGCATATTCAGCAGACACACCTGCACCGCCCAAGTCCGCAAGCGGACCCGGCTCCTATGGAGCCTTAGGACGGTGGGACGTCGTGAATACAACAACGTTATCTGAAAGATACGCAAACATATTTAGTGAGGTGATATCAATGGAGCAAGGAATTATTGTCTTTCTTAATGGAACTTCAAGTTCTGGTAAGACTAGTATTTCAACTCAATTAATAAACCAGGACAAACAAAAATTCTATCATTTATCTGTTGATGAATTTATAAAAGGGATCTTCGAGTTTTTAGACGCAAAATATCCAGATATAAATCCTTCAACTAAAGAAGATGAACAAAAAGCATTTCAAATTCTATTAGATCCAATAATTTCAATGTTTTACTCATCAATTAAAGCTTTTTCGGCTATAGGTATGAACGTAGTAGTCGATACGGTATTGGACAATGAATATTGGTTTAACGCTTGTCTGGATTTATTTAAAGGTCATTCAATACTGTATGTTGGTGTGCAATGCTCACTACAAGAGTTACAAAGAAGAGAGCAACTGCGGGGAGATAGGCATATCGGTCTAGCACAATCACAGTACAATAAAGTGCACTCGTATGGTGAATATGATATTGAGCTGAACACTGAAGAGATGAGACCAGATGAATGTGCAAACAAAATCATTGAATTTATACAATCTAAGAATGAGTTTGCTGCCTTTAAGGAATTAACAAAGAGAACTTCAAGTATTTCATAGGGGGCGTATCCTTCAGATAACACCATATTCACGCATCGGGCATTCGCCCTCGGTCCGGCACGAAGTTAGAAGAGGAATCGGAGAGGCATTTCAGTTTCGGGGAAGTAGGAGCAGCCGGACACATCCGCACCGACTAAGCGCATCGCGCCCGGCGACATTCGTCGCCTTAAGTCGGTGGGACGTCGTGAATACAAGAACGTTATGTGCAATTGCAGTAAATAAACTAAAGGGCGGAGATCATGACAACTTTCAACTTCTTCTTAGTAATCCATATCATTTCAGGACTAATTTGTTTAATAACCGGTGGAATATCAATTGCCTCCCGAAAAAGAAAGGGGATGCATACATTATTTGGAGAAATCTATCACGCTTTTTTTGTGCTGATATTTATCTCATCAACTATAATGTCAATAATGCATTGGGCTGAAAGTGCTTATTTACTGTTTATAGGCATATTTTCATATGCGCTTGCTTTGTATGGATATTTATCAAGAAAAAGAAGATGGAAGAATTGGATAGCGAAACATATTGGTGGAATGTTAGGTTCCTACATCGCTATTATCACAGCTATACTTGTCGTGAATGGAAGGCATATACCAATAATAAATGAATTACCGATAATAATGGTTTGGTTTATCCCGACAATAATAGGAACTCCTTTAATAATAATGGTGACTAACAAATTCACTCAAAAAAGATGAAAGATAATGATTTGTGAGAAAACCGAAGATGTCTGCAACAGCACATAACACCATATTCACGCATCGGGCATTCGCCCTCGGTCCGGCATGAAGTTAGAAGTTGAATCGAAGAGGCATTTCAATAGCAAGCAAGCGGAATCAGCCGGACACATCCCACCACCTAACCGCATCGCGGCCGCCCTTCGGGCTTAAGGTGGTAGGACGTCGTGAATACAATGACGTTATGTGAAATTCTATCTAAGGCATATTAATTCAAGAAATGATACAATTAAATAAAAACGTTTGGAGGAATCAAACGTGAAATGGAAAGAAGTTCAAAATATTTATCCGAATCAATTTGTGAAATTTGAAATTCTACATTCAGTTGAGCAGGATAACCAGGAGTTTATCGATGAAATTGCCGTAATTGGACCAGTCAAAGATGAAGATGCCACTCGAGAATTATTAAATAGCAAGAACAAAACACTTGTTTACCATACCTCAAAAGAACAAATTGTTTTGAAGATCCGAAAGATTATTGGTTTAAGGAGAAAGCTTTAGATGAAGATTGAGTATAGGGATGGTCTCCTTATCACAGAAATCACTATTCAATTCAACGGACGAAAGAAAGTAGTCAAGAATGTAGTAATAGATACTGGAGCAAGCCACACATTAATATCACAAGATGAAGTTGATGATATTGGAATACAAGTAACATTAGAGGACGATATTATTACTAGTTTCGGAATTGGCGGGGAAGAACATGCATTTATAAAAACCGTCCAATTAGTCGAAGTTGGAGATTTCACTTTAGAAAACGTAGAACTAGATTTTACATCCTTCCAATATCATAATATTAACGGATTGCTTGGACTTGATATTTTACTATCTGGGAATTTCAACATAGATTTATACAGCCTGAGATTACAACGTCTGCAATGAGTATTGCAGATTTTTTTATGGGCTTTTCGAGGAAGAGATAGAACTTCACCTAACACCATATTCACGCATCGGGCATTCGCCCTCGGTCCGGCAAAAGTTAGAAGTGGATTCGGAGAGCTATCTCAGCAGCAGGGAAGTAGAATCAGCTGGACACATCCCACCACCTAACCGCATCGCGGCCGCCTTTTCGGGCTTAAGGTGGTGGGACGTCGTGAATACAACAACGTTATCGGAAATCCACGAAGTGCCTTAAAGACATCAATAAGGAAACGTTAATTCAACGAAGCCAGGTCTAGGAACCTGATTTCGTTGTTTTTGTTTTAAGTGAACATTAAGAGAAATTGTTAAAGCCAAAACACATAAAATGGGTTAATATACCATTTAAGAGCCGCGAGAATTTGTTTCTCAATTGGTGGAAGGAGTAATCACTGTGTGGAAGTTTCGAGGAAGTTGTTCTGACGATACATTCTTAATAGATGATATTGATATTTTTAAACATAAATGGATTAATACAAAAGAAACGGTCAAGGTAAAGGATCCATTATATAATCAGACCTTTAATTTCTCAATTTGGAATGTGATAGTAGATGAAAGAACAATAGAGTTTGCAGCTGGGGAATTTTCAAATAATGTATTCGGAATTTATACCAAATGAAATGAAGAACCAAATCACATAACACATAAAAGCAAGTCATTAAAGTTTGGGTTGAGTATTTCAAGAAGATGTGGACATCCGATAACACCATATTCACGCATCGGGCCATTCGGCACTCGGTCCGCCCGAGGCATTTCTAGGACGTGAATTCAGGCGGACACACCCGCACCGGCTAACTGCGCAAGCGCAGCCGGACCCTCCGGGTCCTTAAGCAGGTGGGGCGTCGTGAATACAACAACGTAAGGCGAAATCCGGAGCAATACTTATTAAGAGCTAAAGCAAGAAGTCATATTTACGCTTTGCATGAAGAACTCTGCGGATTTCTATAAAATCATTTTGAACAACATAGAACACAAGATAACTTTGAACGACTAGCATTCTATAATTGAGAAGTTGCAGCCTAGAATCATTAGGAATAGGACCGCTTAATGGAAAGTAAGCAAGAATTGAAATGGCTTCATCAAATTGATTAAGAAGATTTAAGGCAGCTGGGGGATTATCCAAGGAGACATACTCAATGATATCTGTAATATCCTGTTCAGCGGATGGCAGATATTTAATTGGAAGTTTTTTCTCCATTGATGCGGCTCCTTAATTTACTCATGAGATCAAAATGTTCGATACGCTGCACTAACGGATCTGAACTTTCCTTTTCGGCTACTGCCAATTTTTGGTACAATTCGATTACAGCCTGTTGTTTTTCATAAAGAGCATGGCTCATGACAACCAGATCCTCATGACCATTTTTCGTAATAAATACAGGTTCACCCTCTGTATGACAAACCTCAGAAATATAATTAAAGTTATTCCGAAGATCAGAGATCGGTTTAATTATTGGCAAAGCCATCACCTCTTTAAGAATTTATCCCACACTAATAATTTTATCATAATAATGATATTTTAAACACTGGAAAGAATGAATATTGTGGTTGACACAATGGACATCGCCTAACACATATTCACGCATCGGGCATTCGCCCTTGGTCCGGCAGGAGTTAGGAGTCGATTCGAGGAGGCAACTTCAGTAGCGAGGAAGTTGGATCAGCCGGACATATCCGCACCGACTATGCGCATTGCGCCCGGTCACTTCGTGACCTTAAGTCGGTGGGACGTCGTGAATACAAGAACGTTATCAGATATCACATGAAAGAAACTGAAATACGAAACCAAAGGGGATCTTAAATGAAAGAAATAAAAAGGAAAAGAATAAAGATTGGTGATGTTATATCAATTCCATTGCCAACTGGTAAATTTGCTTTTGGAAGAATATATGGTGATGCCTCAATTGCAATATATAAAGATATTGGTAATTCATTAAGTGATTTGCCAATGAATGAAGAGTACCAATTTATTGTAGGGATCTATAAATATGCATTGAAAACTGCAGGATGGATAATTGTAGATCATCGCGA
This sequence comes from Cohnella yongneupensis, assembly GCF_042655785.1. NCBI lineage: Bacteria > Bacillati > Bacillota > Bacilli > Caryophanales > Paenibacillaceae > Cohnella > Cohnella yongneupensis. The sequence continues at coordinate 71,844 of NZ_JBHSNC010000007.1, read as the reverse complement.
ATTTGATAACGAAGAAGATAAATGGCCTCCACCAACCAAGATAATAAATCAAATCTCAGGAGAGTATTCTATTTACTACAAAGGAGAAATTAAGCCATCTAGTTTTGATGATTGTAAAGACTTAGAAACAGCTGCAGTTTGGGCAGACAATCATATAATAGATAGAATTATGGGAATCAATACTTGGCATAAGGAATAACTGCAAACAATATCGATTGTTTATTCAAGATGTCATGTGACTTCTGTTAACACCATATTCACGCATCGGGCATTCGCCCTCGGTCCGGCACGAGTCAGAAGTGGATTCGTGGAGGCATTTCAGCAGCATGGAATTCAGCCGGACACATCCGCACCGACTAAGCGCATCGCGCCCGGCGACATTTGTCGCCTTAAGTCGGTGGGACGTCGTGAATACAACAACGTTAAGCGAAACCCCTGGAACGGAGATAAATAAACAACAAATACTCATCATTGCATTTAAGAACTAATAAAGATTTCAATTCTTTTTAAGAGGTGTTCGAATGTTATATTTTGAACTAAATATTTCAAGACATTATCGTTACGTCAAATCAGTAAAAGATTTTATTCAAGAGACAATAAAACCGGAGCAAATTATTGCCGACGGGCCTTACAATGGCGGATTAAGCAATATAGGAGGAGAGTTATTTTGGTTTGTTAAAGACGGCGTCACGGTGAAGTATGATTGGCAAGAGGAATGTGACCTAAATAATCCCAATGGAACGCATTCGATTTCGACCGAGGATAAATCGGAAGTATCCATATTGTTAGTTCGCAAGATTGCAGAAAAAATCATATATCATTTCAAAGAAACTGATAAAAAAGATGCTCAGCCTGATGGCTAATTAAAGAAATATAAAGATGCATTTTAAAGATCAGAATTGAAGAGTAATTTGAAAGTATTTCGAGAGGTCAGGGGCATCGCTTAACACCATATTCACGCATCGGGACGACTCCGTCGCCCGTCGGTCCGGTGGATGCTCGATGTGATCGAGTAGGTATTTCAGTATACGAAGAAGCGGATTCAGCCGGACACATCCGCACCAACTAACCGCATCGCGGCCGCCCTTCGGGCTTAAGGTGGTGAGGCGTCGTGAATCCCCGGACGTTATGTGAAATTACAGCAATTGATTATAAATCTAAATGGAGGTTGATCAAGATGTATAGTAAAGAATTTCTCGAAAGAATGGATTATATTCAGATTTCAGTAACAAATTTAGAACAATCAATTAAATGGTATTGTGAAAACTTTGGGTTTAAACAAGACTTTAAAAACGATGACTTATCAGTATTATTTCCGCCAAATGATTTTCCACCGGTGGGATTGCCAACTCTTCTTCTCAATAATGCTGGGAGAAATCCAAATTGGTTTGTTGATAATAAAGGCAATAAGCACGCAATGCATGGGTTACATACAAAGAAAATCAATGAGTTATTCGAATATTGCCAAGAGAAAAAGATTGAATGTTCTAAAGTAATGGATGAAGGATTTGCATATTTTATGGAGTTATATGATCCAGACAACAATATGTTTTCAATAATAGAATTAAAGAAATAAGAAGAAATATGAATGTATGTAATTCATGGATGGCTGTAACTTCACATAACACCATATTCACGCTTCGGGCATTCACCCTCGGTCCGGCACGAAGTTAGAAGTGGTATCGGAGAGGCATCTCAGTAGCATGGAAGCAAATTCAGCCGTACACATCCGCACCGACTAAGCGCATCGCGCCCGGTGACTTCGTCACCTTAAGTCGGTGGGACGTCGTGAATACAACAACGTTATCAGAAAGTCGGGTAAATCCGTAATTATTGGAGAGATAAGATGAACATTCTCATAGCACAACCAGATTCGGTGAAGCTAGTTCAGCCGGACACATCCCACCACCTAACCGCATCGCGGCCGCCCTTCGGGCTTAAGGTGGTGGGACGTCGTGAATACAACAACGTTATGTGAAAGCCCCGGAATATCGTTTTAAATGCGATATATAGATTCATTGATAGAACCAAAGGAGAAATTGAGTGAATATAATTCTAATTGGAATGCCGACTGCAGGAAAGAGCACAGTAGGCGCAATCTTGGCCAAGGTCAAAGGCTATGAGTTTGTAGATAGCGATCTAGTAATACAAATAGAAGAAAAACGTCTCTTAAAGGATATTATTGAACAGGAAGGTATAGAGGGGTTCGTTGCGATTGAAAACCAAGTTAATGCATCTTTAGATATTGAACACTCCATAGTCGCTACGGGAGGAAGTGTAGTTTATGGAAGAGAAGCGATGGAGCATCTAAGGAATATTGGTACAGTTATTATTTGAAACTAAGTTTTGATACGATCCAAAGACGTCTGGAAGATGTAAGTCAAAGAGGAGTTGTTCTAAGATAGAATCAAACTCTAGATCATTTGTATAAAGAGAGATGTCCGTTGTATGAATTCTATGCTGACATAATCATTGACGGAGAGGATCTTGAGATTGAGGAAGTAGTAAATGAGATTTTAAATCAACTACATAGTAAGAAACATAGCACTTGAAAGCAGAAGCTTCGTAGCCGGGGTCTTTACTTAACACCATATTCACGTTTCGGGCCATTCGCCCTTGGCCAGGCACGAAGTTAGAAGTGGATTCGAAGAGGCTTTTCAGAAGCAGGGAAGTACAACCAGCCGGACACACCTGCACCAACAAACCGCATCACGGCCGCCCTTTTGGGGCTACTTAAGGTGTTGGGACGTCGTGAATACTAGAACGTTATCGGTAATCCCAGAAGTGCTGCTTAAAGTATCAACAATATTCTAATATGAATGGAGATTGAACAATGCAATCATTAGCAACTCCTTTTAATGGCGGTGTACCTGCAGTTTTCGTACATGTGAAAGATCTTGTTAAATCAGTTCAATGGTATTCTCATTTATTAGGCACTGAACAACCAGAGAGTATTAGAAAAGATATACATATTTTTCAATTGGCTAATGGAGCCAATATTTTTTTAATGCAGGCAGAAACACCGAAACCAAGTGAACAAGTATTATTTAGTCTTCCAGCTCCAGACCTTGAAAAAGCCAAAGCATTTTTTGAATTAACAGACATTGAATATTCAAACATTGACCATGAAGTAATTCATTTTAAAGATCTTGATGGAAACATAATAATGGCATGCAGCATTTAGTAACTCGATGAAGACTGGGACATCCGATGACCACATATTCACGCATCGGGTCGACTCCGTCGCCCCTCGGTCCGGCAGCAGCTCGAAGTATTTCGAAGAGGCATTTCAGCAGCGATGAAGTAGAATCAACCGGCCAGCTGCACCGATTAAGCGCATCGCGCCCGGCAGCTTCGCTGGATATTTTTTAAGGAGTGGATTAATTCTTGAAACAGTACTTTTACATATTTGTTATTATACTGGTTTTTATTGTAATAACAGGATGTGAAATTGAACGAGATGAAATTAAAAATGAAATAAACAATATTAACTCTATAAGTAACTTAAGTGAGTCAGAGCATGAGGATGATTGGATTAACCTGTTTATGGGGAGATGGATTTCTCAGACCGAGCAAGATATTTTTCTAGAGTTACAGGACGGAGTTGAAAAAACTGGGGTGATTGAAGGTGATTTATTTTCAAGTGCTGAGTTCACGATTTCAGATGTTAATAAAGAAGAACAATATATTATTATCCATGGATTTAGTGTTGAGATGCCGTATGAGGAAGAAGAACCCCAAAAAGAAGAGTATACAAGTAAATTGCAGTTACTAAATAATGGTCAAGAACTGTTATACATATACGATTATTTGAGGACGAAAAACGAAAGCAAATGGAAGCGTTAGATCATTCGATGAAGTGTGTGGCACTATCCACATTTTCCTGCACTATGACTTCTTATTGTTGTCAATAATTATTACAAAGCATTATTTTTAGAAAGAAATAAAAATGTTGATTTGAATATTATTGAAGTTGATTAGGTTGTAAATTCGTACACGAGGAGATAAAACTATCACAAAAAACAAATTACTAAGAATGGACAATGTCGGGATTGTTGTAGAATCCCTTGATGACGCAATCTCTTTCTTCGAGGAGATTGGCTTGAACTTCGAAGGGCGAGCCACTGTCGAAGGTGAATGGGCTTGTCGCGTAACCGGACTAGGTTCTCAGTGTGTGGGACGTCGTGAATACAACGTTAACTGAAATCTCCAAGAGCGCGAGAACGTTCAAAGACCAACTAAATAACAAAATCTCATCAATTCAATGAGTCGCGTGTTAGCCCCGAGGATTTATTTACTTGGGTACAGCGGCTCTATTTTATGCGGAATTAAAGTGCGAGTCTAGAATTTCTGGGTTATAATTCCATTAAAGAATAGGATACGGTTTCTCCTCTCCTATGAAGATCCAACTAAATACAGAGAAGTCAGTTCAAAGTAACTAGAATTTATATATTTCATGGAGGTTAAAATTCATGAAGATAGATTATGCAACTGAAGCTGATTATGAATATATTGTTGAATGTGATAGACATATTTTAAAAAGTCTAGTTCTATCTAAGATACATAATAATGAAATATATATTATAAGGAATCAAGTAAATCAGAATATTGGTTGGATGAGATATGGGTATTTTTGGGACAATACACCATTCATGAATATGATATGGATTGATGAAGGATATAGGAATTCTGGTATAGGGAAGACGGTTGTTTTATTCTGGGAAGATTTGATGAAACTAAGAGGCTTTAAACTTGTAATGACTTCGACACTAGCAAACGAAGAAGCGCAGCATTTTTATAGGAAATTAGGTTATATAGATTCAGGTTGTTTATTGTTAGAAGGAGAGCCATTAGAGATTATTCTAACAAAGAAAATCTGATGAGAGTTTCGAATGGATCGAAGAGCACAATACCAATTAAGGAGCCAACAACATGATACTCTTTCAAACACATGATATAAGTGTCAGGAAGTTGGAAGCGCAAGATGCACAATTACTTGTAAAGTGGCTCTCTAATCCTGATGTACTAACTTACTATGAGGGTCGAGATCGCCCCCATGATTTACAACTAGTTATAGAACATTTTTATGAAGACAGAGGCGAAATTACACAATGTATCGTGCAGTACAAATCTAATGATATTGGTTACATTCAGTTCTTTGAAATTGATGAAGAAGAGATAGAAGTATATGAATATAAGAACTTTAAAGGCAAGATTTATGGAATGGATCAATTCATAGGTGAAACGACTTTTTGGAATAAAGGGATTGGATCGCTGCTCATTAGAGAGAGTGTTAGGTACCTAATTAATCATAGAGGAGCCCAAAAAGTCGTAATGGATCCTCAATCTTGGAATACAAGAGCTCTTAGAGTGTATGAGAAAAATGGATTTATAAAAAAGAAGTACTTAGAGAAACACGAATGGCATGAAGGGGAGTACAGGGATTGCTGGCTAATAGAATACGAAGTTGAAATGAGGAGAAATTAAATTGAGCAAAAAGATAGATTATAAGAAAGATTTTAAACAACTTTATATGCCAAAAATATTACCGGAAATTGTGGAAGTGCCGAGCATTTCGTTTATTATGGTCAGTGGTTCAGGGAATCCTAACGGTGAGGATTTTGCGAAGGCGACAGAGGCAATATACAGTGTGAGTTATGCGGTGAAGATGTCATACAAGGCTGACGACGTGCCAACCGGATATTATGAATATACTGTTTTTCCGCTTGAAGGCGTATGGGACTTGCTTGATCGAACAAAACCTGCGACAGACAAAAACAATTACAAGTATACAATTATGATACGCCAACCAGATTTTTTGACTGAGAAATTGTTCGAACGATTTCTGGAACAGTCGAAGAGGAAAAGGCCAAATCCTTTCCTTGAGAAAGTCCGTTATGAAACAGTTGCAGATGAATTGAGTTGTCAAATGATGCATATTGGTAGTTTTGAAAGTGAGCCGGAAAGTTTTGCGCGAATGGAGGAGTTCTGTTCGGAACATGGATTTATCCGAGCAAGCAAAATTCATCGAGAAATCTATTTGTCTGATCCTCGAAAGACTGAACCAGAAAAATTAAGAACGGTTTTAAGATTCCAAGTAAAAAAGCTTTGATAGACTGTAAGTTAGATTTGAGAAATAAAACAACGTGATCTGAAACTGTTGAAATACAATAAAATCAAAAATCCCCGTTCCCGGGGACAAGTAGATAATATTTATTCAAAGGTCGTATGTTTGACTTTCCACTTTTCAAGAGCAATAAATAACCAAAAACTATAAATTCCAATTGTAATGATGCAAAGAAGCAGCCATTTAATCCAGTTGCCGAAGAGCCCCACTGCAGAACCATGGAATTTAAGTCTACGACCATCAATAACCGTATGATTTATTTTCCATCCATAGATCATACATAGTGCCCAAGGATAACATATCCCTAAAGTTAAAACTGTTACAATAAATCCTAGAATCGACCAACCGATATAAGATAGTAATCCACCATCGAAGTGAGATTTACCCCCACCAAACTGAACGTTTTGAACTGCTACAGGTTCCAAACGCCTAACCACCTCTCAACAAAATGAGTTTCTCAACATTATTTCTACAAGCTTAGTTATTATCCTCCACAGGTATAGTTACAACTGATGTATATAACTATGGATGGTTATATACCAATGATGATTTCACTCAGTTTACCATTGCATTATTTAATAATGGGGATCCTAGAACATGGTCACCATCAAATGGATTTATGATAACAGCCCCAGCAAAGGATAAAGTAGAGGCTCTGAATATTTCTAAGAAGTTAATGGATAAGTTTAATGTCATTAAATAATGTGACAAATGACAATGTCGGTTGATTCGAATATGACATTGACATCCGATAACAAAAGGAGCAAAATGATGAATCCTCCGAAACATATCGTTTCTGCAGCTGCAATTGTAGTAAATGATAATAACGAATTGTTACTCATTAAAGGACCACGAAGAGGCTGGGAGATGCCAGGAGGACAGGTAGAAATAGGAGAATCTTTAAGCCAGGCAGCTATAAGAGAAACAAAAGAAGAATCAGGAATAGACATAGAAATCGTCAAGTTTTGTGGAATTTTTCAGAACATAGGCATTTCAATTTGCAATACTCTATTTCTAGCGCGACCTATAGGTGGAGAGTTAATTCAGACATCAGAGAGCTTGGATTCTGGCTTCTTTCCAATTGAAGAAGCATTAGAGATGGTTACATGGAAAAATTTCAGAGAAAGAATAGAGTATTGTTTAAGAGATGAAGCTCAACCATTTTGCATTGAGTTTAGCGACGAGAAGAACATTTGAAGGCAACATTAGATGGGGGTAAGCAATGAAGTTCATTATCATATTTGGCCCACAAGCAGTTGGAAAGATGACTGTAGGACAAAGCTTATCTGCTCAAACGAATTACAAGTTATTTCATAACCATATGTCAATTGATTTTGTATCTCAATTCTTTGATTATGGAACTCCATCAGGGAAGCGTTTAGTTAGTTTGATTCGCCAAGAATTATTTGAAGAAGTTTCGAAGAGTGAACTAGAAGGACTGATATTTACGTTTGTATGGGGATTCGATCTTAAATCTGATTGGGATTATATTGAACAAATCTCAGAGATTTTTGAATCAAAAGGAGGTACTGTTTATCTAGTTGAGTTAGAAGCAGACTACGAAGAGAGGCTAGCGCGAAATAGAACAGAAAATAGGCTTCTACATAAACCCACTAAAAGAAATATAGAAAAATCAGAAAGGGATCTAATGAATACTAATCAAAAGCATCGTTTAAATTCATATCCTGGAGAAATAACAAAGAAAAATTATATAAGAATAAATAACACATTTATGAATCCGGACGATGTAGCTAAGACGATAATAAACGAATTTAAGTTATAGATCTGAATTCAGTGCAGAATGGAAGTGCCGAACCATGACGAGACTATTTACAAAGCTCGTAATTTTACTTCAGATAGTATCGTTCCTTCTCATTGTTGGATGTAAGGCAGACATTCAGGACAAAGACTTTGTTTATACTGTTGCTATTAGCGGTTACTTGTTCGGACTAAGTGATGAAGACATACCAGCAAAAGATATTGACGCACGAATTTACTCGGATGAAATAATCTTATGTAAGTACAGCGAATGTCCCTCGCCAGATGGACAGGTGTTTTATACACTTCATAGCGCTGCGATTTATGAAGCCATTGCAAGAGAGGTCGAAGTGAATGATGGAAAGAAGATATATAAAAAATGTATTAAAATAAGAAAAGTCTAAAGGGAAAAAGATGGTGATTACTTGGATGATGAGATTTTAAGAGCTAAGAGATTGTTTACTTCGTTTGATGGCAGCACTTTCAATATGTTTCGTGAAGGTCGATTAGAAGAATACAAGCAATATAACATCTCTAAGGAATTAGAAATGAATTGGTTTAATGAATTGATAGACCAATGCTCTAAGGAGCTATCAATTAAAGATTGGCACGCAGTGTATCGCTTAGACTCAATTGCATCTAATTATCAAGATGTTAGGATTCTTAAGAATGTCTTGTCATTTGCTTCACGAAATATTATGAGTTCAGATAGCATTGTAAAACTTATGTATGCAGAAGGGATTATTGAGATCATCAATAAAACCAAAAAACTCATTTCTGATGACCTTAGAATTGAAGCATATAAGACGACGTTCCTGATTCTTGAAGACATAATCAAAAAACCGCTAGTTATTGATCCTGGACATGAACTAGAAAATTACAACATTAAAGATAAGAAAACATTAAACGATCGGGCAAAAAGAAGTATAGAAAAGATTAAGAATGATTTTTAATGATTCAAGAAGCGGAACTTTTTTTCAAAGTACCCCCTCAATTTCCCAACGGCTTTCGAATTATTTAATTAATAGAAGCCGAAGGAGCGGAACTTATGTCTAATCCTATTACTAAATACCAATACATAAGTGAACTTGAGTATATTAACCTGCAAGCATCTTTTAGATCCAAAGTCAGAGAGAACGAAAGACTGAGTGCCGAAGTCCAACGATTATATAATCTTATCAATCAGTTAAACGAAGATGTAGTTGCTGCAAATAACGAGGCGAATAATTATCGTGATATGTATCTGTCGCTTAGGGAAGGTAAGTACTTACTGATTCCTAAGTGAATGTTCCAAAACGAAATTAAATAAATGATGATAACTGCCTTTGAATGGATTACAATTCCATTTAAGGGCTTTATTTATTGGCCGAATAGGTCCCACCAACCGAATCGTGGCCGCTGTTCGGGCATAAGTTGGTAAGACGTCGTGAATGCAACAACGTTATCTGATGCCGGCTAAGAGCTGTTTTTTTCCAATCGCACTAAATAGGAGGAATCCAATCTTGATGAATAAAATATCCCCTAGCAGGAAAGTCAATTAAATTAACGAATACATAAGTGGAACATTCGTTACTACGTTTAAGTTATACGAAAAGGAGCGATAAACATGGAAACGTTGTACGTTGTGAAAGACGGAAAGATTATGCAATATGATGGTCAGACCAAAGAAAAAAGTTTATTAAACGAAGCTGCTGTTATCGAATCCTATGGGCGTAAGGCGATTGAGGATATCAATCGTTTCGGTGTTTATAATATTAAAAAGTAATAGGTTGCAATATGTCCCAAAAGACTGAAAGCCTTCTTTTCACTATTACCGCCTAATCATTAGGCGGTTTTTCATTTTTTAAGGGGACAGAATTACAATAAATGGTTTATAATTCCAATAAGTGCGGGCTTAAAAACATTACCAAAGGAATGAAGATCATGGATCTCGGCGAACTGTTTAATCGCTTTCCGATTTTTGAAACAGAACGATTAGTTCTAAGAAGATTAAACTTGGAAGATGCTCCCGATTACTTTGAATTTGCATCGAATCCATTAGTTACAGCTTATACCTGGTGGGACTATCACCAATCGTTAGAAGAATCAGTTCAATATATAAAACAAATAAATGAAAAGTATAACAACCATGCGGCTTTTCATTGGGGAATAGTTATTAAAGAAAAGAACAAAATCATCGGTAGAACTGGATTTGTAAGTATAGATAAGTACCATGAACGAGTAGAGATTGGATTTGCGCTCTCCAGCGATTATTGGAACATGGGGATTGTTACGGAAGCAACAAAACCTCTAATTGGATATGGCTTTGACGTATTAGAACTAAATCGAATAGAAGCACGTTGTAATACAGAAAACCGAGGATCTGAGAGAGTAATGATTAAATTAGGAATGAAATTTGAAGGGATATTTAGAGAGCAGTTGAAAGTAAATGGGAAATATACTGACCAGAAGATATATTCAATTCTCAGGAAGGAATACATTACAAATTGAGCAAAAGCAAAGGTGGTAGAACAATTATGGATCCCAATAATGTTCGTATGAGAGAGTTTATTTATTCTCTGATTACTATCAATCCCAAATTGACTATTTTGGATCTTGGCTGCGGGCAGGGATATGACTTGTTCCGAATCTCTCAGCTCATGGATAATGAAAGCAAGCTATTTGGAATGGATACTAATCAGAAGTCTATCATTAAAGCTAATGAAAATTATGGCCAAGACACAAGAATGAACTTCATCCATCACAACTTTGGTCAAAATATTCCGTTTGATGAAAATAGTTTCGACTTGGTTTTTTCAAATAATGTGTTGGAATGCATTGCGGATAAACAGCATCTTCTCAGAGAAGTACATCGCGTATTGAAACCAGAAGGACAAGTGATCTTTGCACATTTTGATTGGGATTCACAGTTAATAGATGGCGACAATAAGGAACTAATAAGAACAATTACCCAGACTTTCAATGACTGTGGGAGCGAAATCATAGAAGACTGGTACTTCCGAAGGAGTAGAGCTAATGCAACAATCAATTATTCATATTGCTTTGGTTGTTAGGGATTATGATGAGGCGATAGAATTTTATACAAAGAAGCTTCATTTTGAACTAATTGAAGACACCTACCAACCAGAACAGGATAAGAGGTGGGTCGTCATTTCGCCTCCAGGTTCTATAGGGACAACGATACTACTTGCAAGAGCATCAAAATCAGAGCAGGAAGCTTTTATTGGTAATCAATCTGGCGGGCGTGTGTTTTTATTTCTTAACACCGACGATTTTTGGAGGGATTATAACGATATGACCTCTAATGGAATCGAATTTGTTAGAGAACCCCTAGAACAATCATATGGAATAGTTGCCGTGTTTAAGGATCTATACGGAATCAATGGGATCTACTGCAGTTGAAAGAAGACCATCCGATAATGAGACGAAACAAATAGATGCAGGGCAAAACTTTGGAGGGCCATTACATGATGATCACTTATCAGACCTTGCAGCGAGACCAGGTTAATAAATTACTTGAAATCGACAGATCAGAATATATAGATTTTATCTACGAATTAAGAAATCAGCACCTGATGGAAGTTCAGTCTGGCCATGAATGCCCAACCTGGACAGAAGAAATGATGGGAGAAATTCAACAACGATTTCTATATGAGATGGACAATGGCGGTATGGCTATAGGGGCATTTGATGGACAGATGTTAATTGGATTTGGAGTTCTTGCACATAAATTCAGAGGAAAAGATCTAAACAAACTCCAAGTGGACTTGATGTATGTTTCGAGAAATTATAGAAGGCAAGGCATAGGAACTCGAATCTTTAACTTGCTGAGTGAAGAAGCAAGAATAAGAGGGGCTAAATCTCTCTATATCTCTTCAACTGAAACTAGATCAGCAGTTTTTTTCTATAAAAGCAATGGAAGTAAATTAACATCTGAAATTGACGATGAATTATTCAATAAAGAGCCTAAAGATATTCATATGGTAGTTGATCTTTGAATTCCATGTTCTTGGGGAGAGGAGAGTCAAAAAAGAGTTTCCTCTGTCTGGCTGTACCCAGGAGGCGCGGTGCTGTTAAATAAATGATGATATATGCCATTGAATGGATTACAATTCCATTTAAGGGCTGTTTTTATATCTGGACAAACCCGGTAAATGGCAACATAAATCATAGGATACATACGCTTATGTTGAGAAAGATCAAAAACAGTAATATTTAAATAAGGAAATAAGGGGAATCCTCGAATGGGATACATAATGGATTTAAGAAAAACAGTTGGTAGTAGACCCTTGATAATGGCGGGGGCATGCGTGTTGTTGCTGGATAAAGAGAGTCGAATACTTTTGCAGCTGAGAAAAGATAATGGGCTGTGGGGATTACCGGGAGGTTCATTGGAGCCAGGGGAGACCATGGTAGAAGTGGTAAGAAGAGAACTACTAGAAGAAACAGGATTAAGTGCGGGAGATCTCACATTGTTAGATGTCTTTGCGGGGAAAGAACTTTATTATAAATATCCTCATGGAGATGAAGTTTATAACGTTGTGGAGCCCCCCCCCCGATAGACCGATTATCAATTTGTACTTAAGTAAATTCGGGGGAAGGTAAAAGCGAATGTATATTCCTAAACACTTTTTAGTAGAAGATCGCTCTATGATCTATGATTTTATCGATAATAATAGTTTTGGTATTCTATTCTCAATGCAGGACAATTGCCCTCAAGCGTCTCATCTGCCATTTTTATTAGACAGGGATGAAGGGTACTTACATGGCCACTTCGCGAAGCCAAATGACCAATGGCAATATATTCAGCAGCAAGAAGTACTTATCGTGTTTCAGGGACCGCACACTTATATTTCGTCTTCATGGTACGAAACTAATCAAAGCGTACCTACGTGGAATTACGTTGCTGTTCACGCTTATGGGCGAATTGAAATCATCGAAGATCTGAATGATGTAGTCCGTTCGCTGGAGAAGTTAGTTGCGAAATATGAAGATCCGAGTAGTACTTACAAACTTGATCAAACGAACAAATCGTTCATCGAAGGGCTATCGAGAGGCATTGTCGCATTCAAAATGAAAGTTGATCGGCTAGAAGGAAAGTGGGTGAATGGATGATTATTCGGGTACTGCAACAATCAGACGCTGAAATGTATCATAATTTACGACTGAACGGCTTACAAACGAATCCAGAAGCGTTCGGATCCACTTATGATCGAGAATCGCAATTTTCGATTGAAACGGTTACAGAAAGAATAAAGCCGACTATGGAGAAATTCGTTTTAGGTGCGTTTATGGAGCAGGGTATATTGGTCGGGATTGTAACTTTTGTGCGTGAAAGTAGCATTAAAACTTCTCACAAAGGCAATGTTTATGGGATGTACGTAACGCAAGAAATGCGAGGCAATGGGATTGGAAAAGCTCTCATGCTTCAATTAATAAAGAAAGCAAGAGATTGCGAGGGATTGGAACAACTAAACCTGGCTGTCGTGTCTAATAACGTATCAGCTATGAGCCTATACCAATCGGTCGGATTCGTTACTTATGGCGTAGAACGAAATGCATTAAAATATAACGACGAATATTATGATGAAGATTTAATGGTACTTCCGTTAAAGGGCCATTTTATATCCAGAGGTGGACTAATTCAATGATTTATAGAAGAAAATCGTATAAATTAGATCCTGTAAAAGTTGAAACGTTCAATCAGTTTTTCAATGAATATTTGTTGCCGGCTCAATTAAAGTACGGGGCTAGACTAGTTGGAAGATGGATGACCGATCCGGATGAGACGAACACCGTAGAAATTTTCGCTATTTGGGAATACGATAGTTTGGAGTTATATCAAGACATAGAGCATAAAATCAAATCGGATAAAGAGCATGTTAGCCGAGTTCAACAAAGATTTAATGAGTTAGGACGCGAGTATGTTAATACATTTTTCAAAGAACATGCTAAAGAACAGATAATCGTAACTACGGTATCGAGAGATAAAACAATTCTCAAAGGGTAAAACATTATATAGGTATGTACTCAAATGATTGGAGCTGTAAGCAACAAGTGAAAAATCGCATTTTAATAATAATCGTAATGATCGTCTTCCTGTCAGGGTGTTCTTCTTCGAACAAAAGCCAACCGATCGAAACGGGAACAACTATAACCGTAGTAAGCAAAGATATTAAATTCAATAAATATATCCTAGAAGTGTCCGGTAATAATGTCCACGAATATAAAGAAGTAGCCCAAAAATATTGGGACATGATCGAAGTTAATGATCAAGTGACGTTTAACGATAATGACCAACTAATCAAGATTAATAACCAATCGATAAAATAGTTTCGGAGGTCTACGATGACAACGATCTATATGGTTAGACATGCAGAGTCCCCCTATACGGAAGGTACGGAAAGAACAAGAGGACTAACGCTTGATGGGAAGAAAAAGGCTCAAGAAATAACTAAGTTACTTAAAGATGAAGGAATCGACGTTATCGTATCTAGTCCTTATGCGCGAGCTATGCTAACGGTTGAAGGTCTGGCTCAGGAGTTGAATGTAGAAATCAAGGTGTATGAAGATCTTCGAGAAAGACATTTTTCAGGGGTAGATTACACGATTTCAGATGAAGAGTTTATGCCGGCCATAAGACAAAGTTTTAGCGATCCTGACTTCGTGCTGCCAGGTGGAGAATCCACCGCAGTTTGTCAGAAAAGAGCGATTGCGGTATTGAAAAATGTTTTGGAACAGTTCGAGGGAAAGCGTATCGCGATAGGAACCCATGGGAATGTAATGACGCTGATGATGAATTATTTCGATTCCCAATATGGGTTCGAATTTTTATCGCAGACAAGGAAGCCTGATGTATATAAGTTGCAAATAGAAAATATGGAGCTAGTAGAGGTAACAAGACTTTCGATAGAATCGGATAGTATAGAGGGGTAAGATTCGCTACTATGACGTTAGAAGAGAAATTGAAATCTATCTTATCTACCCATAAGAGTCTGATTAGAGATCTCAATCTGGTTAAGTCATTAAACATGCCCAACTGGTGTATATCCGCGGGGTATGTACGCAATTTTGTATGGGACTACCTACACCACTATAAGGACGCGACCCCATTAAACGACGTCGACGTTGTGTATTACGATTCGTCTCAGCAACGTGCTGAAGCCGACAAGGAATATGAGGCGCTTCTGAAAAGGAGTTATCCAGACTATAATTGGTCAGTCAAAAATCAAGCCAGAATGCACGTGCGAAAAAAGGAGTCCTCGTATAGCTCCGTTGAAGATGCGATGGAGAGATGGCCAGAGACGGTGACAGCGATCGGAGTAAGCCTGGATCAGAATGATCATGTGACCCTAGTGGCGCCTCACGGATTGAACGATCTGTTTGAATTAGTCATTAGAAGAAGCCCCTATTTCGCAGATTATGATTATTTTATAAAGAGAGTCTTAAACAAAAATTGGTTGAATACTTGGCCGAAATTAAGATTGATTGAGGAATAGGTGGATTTCATTGCAGTGAAATAGTCGAAGAAGGGATTCCATGCAGGGATATGATCAGGCTTAGAATAGAATTGAGTCATTCGTGAATAAGAAGTTTAAGCATATGCGATAAAGGATGGGATTTTCGATGACAGAGGTTAGATCGATTAAATCTGGAGAGTTACCAAGTTTAGCTGCGTTGTACGATGAGTTGATCGAGGTTAAAACAAACGTAGCGAAGATGACCACCGTGTATAACGCTATTAAGGACAACGATAATTATATCATTCTCGGAGCATTTAACGATTCGGATCTCATCGGTTCTCTTATGGGCATCGTATGCTTCGATATAATCGGGGATTGCAAACCTTTTATGGTTATCGAGAACGTCATCGTATCGGATCGCGCCCGGCGACAAGGTATCGGCAAGCAGCTGATGATGAGAATTGAGCAAATCGCGATCGAGAGAGGCTGTTGGTACATCATCTTGGTATCCGGAGAGACGAGAAAAGAAGCGCATCGGTTTTACGAACAACTAGGGTTCAAAGAAGAGAAAGTCGAAGGTTACAGGAAACATTTGAAATGAGTGAATAAGGGGGCGTAAGCATTAAACACCTGCTCGTTATCGTATCGATTTTTGTGATCATTATTGGCTTGATCGTAGGTTGCGTAAAGCAAGATATGCTGATCATTGTAGCCTGCATCGTTGGCGGTCTGCTGCTTCTGGGAGTATCCAAAGCAAGTTCGATCTAGGTAAAAAAGTCGTATTCGGGCATACGAGAACAATCGAAATTCATGGCAAGCCGGACGTCTGGTTCGATAGCGACAAAATCGGGATCGATGGCGGTTGCGCGTATGGGATGCAGTTGAACGCTCTTATTTTCCAGGACGAGGACTATAGCGTAGTGAGCTGTAAAAGAAGCTAAGGCGAAAGAAGGTGCGCAATGAGGAAACCATCGTTGTTCTTCATCGCAATCGTAATAGCAATGCTTCTTATGACCAATCATTATATGAACTATTCCGTCGGTGATTCGCTTTTCCGTTTCATCGGGACTTCTCCTTGGACTGAAGGAGATTCGACAGGAATGCACTTGCCGGTCGTACTAGGATTAATCTTGATCGTCGTAGGCATAGCAGGTGCATCTAAAGCCTATAAGCCTACCTATCCCAAAATCGTAAGCCGAATCATAATCGGATGTATTCTATTCTCGTTCCTATATCCATGGGCTACCGAGAAAGCTGCGTTTATAATCAAACATAATGCTACCGGAATGGACTCATTCGACTATTCCAAGAAAGATAGCAGTTGCACGATTCGTTCGGATAAACCGAATAATAACCAATTAACCGCGAATTGTTCGTTTACGATCTTCAATTATGGTAACGAAAGTCAACTTACGGTTAGACCGATCGTTTCTTCGGAGGCAGATCTTCAATTTGAGGCGAAGAAGATTATGATCCCCTCGCATACTAAAGTGAATGTCGGCGCAATGTTCGACGGCGTGCAGAATAGGGGGACCGGGTTTAGCGGGACGGTCAGTAACATAGAGCTCGTAATCGAGTCGGTTGGATGAAGGGAAGAGAATAATATGAAAGTGTATCATATCGATGCTTTTTCCAAGACGCCTGGTATGGGAAATCCGGCTGGAGTAGTCGTAGACGCCGATCTCAAGCTGCCGTATTCGTCAAAGAGATTGACTTATGAAGCATAACTTCAACTTCCTACAAAAAGGGTGATCGCACATGATTCAATTGAAAAGAGTACAAACCGACGATACCGACTTCGCTACTTTGATCGATCTGCTGGATAAAGACCTATGGGCTAGATATCCGGATACGCAGCAGTTTTTCCATGCTTTCAACATAGTCAAATTAGACGCGAACGCAATCGTAGCGTACGAGAATGGTATCCCGGTTGGATGCGGCTGCTATCGGGAGACGGAAGACGGCCATGTCGTCGAAGTGAAGAGAATGTTCGTGAAGGAAGAAGCCCGAGGCAAAGGGATTGCTAAGAAGATCGTTATGGAGCTAGAACGATGGGCACATGAGAATGGTTATAGCAGAGCTATTCTCGAGACCGGAACGAATCAACCGGAAGCGATCGCTCTCTATACGAAGATGGGTTATAAGCTGATCGATCGTTATGCGCCTTACATAGACAGTGAACAGAGCGTGTGTATGGGAAAGGAGCTGAGCCTTTGAAGGCCGAATCGAAAATAGCCGACAATAACGGCGTGCGAATTCACTATTTGGATTCCAATAGCGACTCGTCCATGGTCCCGGTGCTCATCTGCCCCGGCTTATCGGAGACCGCCGAAGAGTATACGGATTTAATGGCCTACATGATGCCTAGACGGTGCGTCGCTCTTTCGTTCAGAGGTAGAGGGGGGAGCGATACGCCGGAAGCGGGATACGACTTGGCACAGCATATAGTGGATATTGAATGCGTGGTACAAGCTGCCGGTTTAAACCGATTTCATCTGTATGCCTATTCACGCGGGGTTTCGTATGCGCTCGGGTATGCAGAGAATAACTTGTCCCGAATCTCTTCCCTCATCGTGCAAGACTACCCCGCGATGCATAAGCGTATGCCAGATGGCTGGGCAAATCAATATATTAGCAGTTATTTAGTGCCGTTCTCCAGGCAGAGGAACATTCGTCCGGAAGCGATCCGTGGCATACAATTGGAATCTGAACATTTACAATTCAACTACGCCCTGCCTAAAAAGCTACTGGTGCTACGTGGCATGCTAGAGGATAGCTTGCTAGACGACGAAGGTGTTGACGGATATCGGAAGCTAAACGCGGACGTTATCGTCAAAAACTTCGAGCGGTCCGGTCATGATATTAGGAGCACGGAAAGAGATCATCTATATAAAACGATCGGAGACTTCATTAATAGTCTGTGAGGGAGCGGGACCATGATCTCTAGCTTAATAAAAACACTGTTCTACCGCAGAACGGATGCCATGTTTACCGATCAAGAGACCGCGGAATTCGAACTTATGCTTCGCAATACGGACAGTGAAGGATCCGTTCGGTATGAGTCGAAGTTTCCGAAGTACCGTTTTATCGATTACGTCGTTCAAAACAAGAACATGGTCGTACATGGCTCCAACCGAACGGACATCGATCAATTCGAAGTCAGGCGACAGACGCTCTTCAACGGTCAGCCTGTCGAGGCGGTATTCGCTAGCAAGGATGGCATCTGGTCGATCTTCTATGCGATATTGGATAGGAGCAAGGTAGTCTATAATTTTCGGAACGGCTGCATTAAGACGGCTAGCGACATGCGGTATTATTTCTTCTCCCTCACTGAGCCGACATACGCGAGCGATCCTTGGACTACGGGGTCCGTATACTTTTTACCGGCGGACGCTTTCGAGAGGACTACGAGAAGCAAAGCTTATTTCGACGAGTGGGTATGCAGGCAACGCATTCATCCCGTTATGAAGCTATCGATAAACAAAGAGGACTTTGTCTACTTGAACAAAGTAGCGGTGCATAAGCCGAACGAATCGATCGCGTTAACGTGGTTATTGTACAAATTCCGAACTCGAAGCAAACGCTGAACATAATTCGCGGACAATTACGTTTCATATTGCAGTTCAGAGGTTCGTCTGGCATAATCGTCATCATCAAAGATAGAGGGGGGACCGCTAAATGATCACATACGCGAACGACAGGAAAGTCGAAGCCAAAGACGTAGCCGAAGTATTCAAAAATTCGGGTATTAAAAGGCCTTACGACGACTTGGAACGAATTCAGAAAATGATTGACCATGCGGATATAACCGTTAGCGCATGGAGCGAAGGTAAATTGATCGGAATCGCGAGAGCGATAACTGACTATGCTTATTGTTGTTACCTGTCAGATCTAGCGGTCGATAAGCAATTCCAAAACCAACAGGTCGGCAAAAAGTTAGTGGCGCACGTTCAAGAGCTAATAGGGGAACAAGTTACCCTCATTCTAATCTCGGCGCCGGGTGCGATGGACTTCTATCCGAAGATCGGGTTCGAGAAAAACGAGCGGGCGTTCACGATCCCCCGAAAGAGATAATGAACCGTAGAGGAATTTTAACGACAGGGAATACACTCGTGCCCATTCGTAATCAGGAGGAATTGTAATGGATAGAACCAAATTGTTTTTATTGACCGGTTGTTTGTATTTGTTTGGAGCGCTATCTTTTATCGTGAACTACTTCTTTATTGAAGACCGGATTTTATGGCTGGTGCTGGCTGCCGTATTCTTGTTCTCGGGAACGACGAATATCGTGTTATACAATAAAAGAAAGAAACAATAGGAGCAAACCAAATGATTCCGATCAAATTGCCAAGAGAAGACAAGATGCAACTCGTTCATCGCCTTCAGCATTATTTCGAGGTGGAGCGGGATGAGAGCATCGGGGAGTTGGCTGCCGAGCAGCTCGTCGATTTCATGATCGGCGCTGTGGGCCCGTACGTCTATAATACGGCCGTCGCCGACACGCGACGCGTCATTCAAGAGAAGATGAATCAGCTCGAGGACGAGCTCTATTCGCTTGAGAAGCCTGCTTCGCGTAACAATCGATAGGCCAATGTGGAGGTATTCATGAGCGAGATTAAGGCGGTCATCCTCGACCTGGACAATACGGTTTTGGATCGGACAAGCACTTTCCGAGCATTTGCCGCGTCTTTCGTCGATCATTATTTTGCGCATGCGGAACATCGGGTAAAGTTGATCGAAGATATTGTCGCGCGCGATCTGGACGGGTACAAAGATAAGCCTGCGCTATTTCGCGAATTGCTGTCGGATTATGAATGGACGGCCAAACCCGATCACGAAGCGTTAATGAACTATTATCGCGTCCATTACGTCAAGCATGCCACATTGATGGATCAAGCGAAGAACGTACTGAGCTACTTGCGCTCGAAATACCGTACAGCTCTTATTACGAACGGCATGACAACCATCCAATACGGCAAAATCGATCAAGCGGGCATCAGGGACGACTTCGATCTCATCATCGTGTCGGAGGAAGCCGGCGTTAAGAAGCCCGACCCGGCGATTTTCGGAATGGCGACGAAGAAATTCGGTTTGACCCCCGCGCAATGCGTGTATGTCGGAGATCACCCGGTGAACGATATCGGCGGCGCGGCTAACGCGGGCATGCAGACGATCTGGCTGCAGTGGACTCAGCCTTGGAGAGAAGAAGTGAAGGCGAAGCCTCTTCATACCATAACTCGATTGGCGCAATTAACGAATCTCCTCTGAGAATGGTGATGGGTTTTGTCATTCGTTGCGATCGGATTAGTGTTATTGTCCGGGTTCGTGCATGCGATCTGGAACTTGTTCGCCAAGAAGAGCATGAACAAACACGTGTTTCTGTGGTTATGCTACGCCACTTCTGTCCTCGTGTTCTCTCCGTATTTATGGACGGAAGGAACATCGCTCACGCACGTTCATTCAAGCGAATGGTTGGTTATCGCGGCTAGCGTCGGATTGCACGGGGCCTATATTTATATGCTTGCCGTAACCTACGAGATCGGCGACCTGTCGCAAGTGTACCCGATCATGAGAGGCACGAGCCCGTTGCTCGTGCCTTTTATAGGCGTGCTTGTGCTCGGCGAGCAATTGCGTCTGCTGGGCTGGTTCGGCGTAGCTTGCATTGTATTCGGCATTTATATAGCGGGTAATTTACGATTAAGCGGCTTATGGCATCGTCGTAATCGCGCCATATGGCTGGCGTTGTGCGTCGGCGTTCTGATCACTACCTATACGGTCGTCGACAAAGTCGCGATCAGGTCCGTTCCGCCGCAGCTGTTAACGGAGCTAACGAACATCGGCAACTTTTTGACGCTATCCCTCATAGTCATGCGTCAGCAGGGGATCAAGAAGGAATGGCGCATGAACTGGCGCACAATAGTGCTTGGCGGCGTTCTTTCCCCAGGCGGGTATATTTTATTTCTGAAAGCTATGGCCTTATCGCCGGTGTCCCAGCTTGCTCCGATGCGCGAAATCGGCACCGTGTTCGGAACGGTTATGGGCGTGTTCTTATTGCATGAGCCGCAAGGCAGAAAGCGGCTTTGGGCTTCGGTCCTCATTACGGCAGGCGTGGTATTGCTTGCGCAATGATTTTTTTCAGTGTAAGCGCGACCAGGCTTGGAGCGAACATCCTAATTGACGTATAATGAAAACCAATGCTAAAGAGAAGCGGATACGATCCGCTCAAGGAGAGACGAAATTTTGCTTATCGACCTTAAATCGAGACTTCAGGATTCGGAAATTCAAGAACTCATCGGATGGTCGGTGTTTCCCGATCCCGACAGCGTCCCGCAAGTAATCGAGCAGTACGCAGCCGAAGATAGCGAACTCAGCATTATGGGTTATGAATCGGAAGAACAAATGATCGGGTTCGTCGGTTTTAGCATCAATTCGGAAGATCGGATGGTATTGCGTCATATTGCGGTGTTGCCGGAAGCAAGAGGCGCCGGATTCGGACGCGGGATGATCCTTGAACTGCTGCACCAATTCGCACCGAACACGATCGAAGCGGAAACAGACGAAGAAGCGGTACATTTTTACAGGAGTATCGGCTTCCGCGTCGAAAGCTTAGGAGAAAGAGTTCCCGGGACCGAGCGATTCCTATGTACTTACGAGGCATACGAACAAGAAGACTAATTCAACATAACGTCACATTTAACTAAACTTTAGCTCGAGGTCCAACATCTACACTTGCCTTTGATTTTTTTCTTTGCTAGATTGAAAGAATCGAAGTTGACCAGTGAGATTTGCACCAAGACGGCACAGCAGGGCTGCGGAACTTGTACCAGCCTATTTTGTGTTGCTACAGGAAGGAATGATACATGTGTCATTGTGGTTAAAATTGATTAACAGAAGATTCCTGCTGTTTACGGTAATCTTGGCTCTGAAAGGCTCGCTAGCCTGGTACGTTGTATTCGCTGACGGACCTTCTTGGCAGACGGTCGTTACGGAAGTGCCTTTCTTCTGGGTTATTTTC
Organism: Cohnella yongneupensis; assembly: GCF_042655785.1. Lineage (NCBI taxonomy): Bacteria > Bacillati > Bacillota > Bacilli > Caryophanales > Paenibacillaceae > Cohnella > Cohnella yongneupensis. The sequence goes on along the minus strand of NZ_JBHSNC010000007.1, from coordinate 49,481 downwards.
TGTTTAATCGAGTGGTTCGCGAAACGTCGGAAAGTCATGTATTACGTCATTGTCAATTTACTCGTCACGGTGCTTTACTTCGCCGTATTGATGTATTACAAATATTACGGAATCATTGCTACGTATCATGCCCTTAAGCAAGCGGATAAAGTCACCGCGGTCGGCAACAGCACTTATTCGCTTATGGATCCTTATTATTTGCTTGTGTTCTTTGATATTTTCGTGCTTGCTGGTTTCCTGATCAGGGCATCGTTCAAAGCTAGATCGGTTCGCAAGCCGATTCGCGTTAAACCGTTCCGAAAGCCGGCGATTTCGATTATGATCACGATATCCTTCTCGTTATGCTTCTTCAATATTTGGACGAATAAGGCGAGCATGAACGAGAACAAGCAAGCCGAAGAGATGGGCATCTTGAATTACGAAATCTATACGATCTTCGCGGATACGACGGAAGACGAAGATCTGGTCGAGATGGAAGATATCACCCAATCGACCATAGATCAGCTGAAAGGAATCACCAAACCTGTCGCCCCTCAATTCGAAGGCGTCGCGAAAGGCAAAAACCTGCTCATTATCCAGATGGAGTCGTACCAGAACTTCTTGATCGGCTTGAAGATCGGCGGCAAAGAACTGACGCCGAACATGAACAAGCTAGCGAAAGACGACTTCCACTTCAATCACTTTTACACAAGCGTAGGCCAAGGGACGACTTCCGACGCGGAGTTCACGGTCAACACGTCGCTCTACGTTCCGAAGCATGAACCGGCAACGGACAATTATGTTGGAAAAGCTTTACCAAGCTTGCCTAAACTGCTAAAGGCGCAAGGTTATGAGACGGCTACGTTCCATACGAACCAAGTCGATTTCTGGAACCGCAGAGAGCTTTACTCGGCAGTCGGTTGGGATCGATATTACGACCGCGACTTCTTCGGCGACGATGACCATATTGCGTTCGGTGCATCCGACGAAGTTTTGTACAACAAGACTTTTGGCGAGCTGCAGAAAATAAACGCTGGCGGTCAGCCGTTCTATGCGCAAATGATCACGATGAGCTCCCACCATCCGTTCGACATTCCGAGCAAGAAAGTGATGTTCGATTTGCCGGACGAATACGAGGGAACGCTCGTCGGTCATTATCTCGAAGCGCAAAACTACGCCGACTACGCGCTCGGTCAATTCATCGATCAGCTCAAGAGCAGTGGACTGTGGGATAATACCGTTGTCATGTTATACGGCGATCATCAAGGCCTTCCGCTATACTCGCTCGATAAGCACGAGAAGACGCTCATGGAACTGATGCTCGGCCATGAATACGGCTATACGGACATGTTCAACATTCCGTTAGTCGTACACATCCCAGGCGTGTCTTATCCGAAGGAGCTCGACAATACGGGTGGCGAGATCGATATTCTCCCGACGGTTGCTAACTTGATGGGGATTTCGCTCGACAATCAAATTCACTTCGGCGAAGATATCTTCAATCAGAATTACAACATGCTACCGATGCGTCACTTCCTGCCTTCGGGTTCCGTCTTCACGGATCACAAGCTGTTCTTGCCAGGCAAAGCTTATGCCGACGGCGAGAACTATCCGTTGCCGAACGTCCCCGATACGGCCAGTAACGTAACGGAGCAACAGTACAATAACACGCTGGAGCTTCTGCACTTATCCGACAGTTACGTTCCGCAATTACCGGACAAAGATCCGAACGTCGTTCCTGAAGCACCTAAACAATAATGCAAATCGAAATGGCCGCCTTCTCAATCGGAGAGGGCGGCTGTTGTCGATATTAGAGAGGGCACGAACAACAGCTTATGGAACCTATCTTCCAAGGATTCATTCTCGGCCTTTCCATCGCGGCGCCAGTCGGTCCGATCGGATTGCTCTGTATTCGCAGAACGTTAACGAACGGTATTACCCACGGCTTCGTCTCGGGTATAGGAGCGGCGAGCGCGGACGCTCTGTACGGTTGCGTCGCGGCGTTCGGTCTTACTTTCGCCACGCAATTTCTAATTAAGCAAGCGGAATGGCTACACTTCTTAGGTGCGATCTTCTTGCTCTACATCGCTTATCGAACGTTCACTTCTAACGTTGCGAAGGAAGAGGCCCATACTCGCGCAGGCAATGGATACAGGCGCGCATACGGGTCTACGCTGTTGCTCACGCTTACGAATCCGATGTCGATAATTTCTTTCCTCGGCTTGTTCGCGGGAATGAACATCCATCAAGGCACAGATTCGTCCGTGTTGCTCGTTGTCGGCGTGTTCTTCGGCTCTGCGGCATGGTGGTTGCTGCTTAGTTCCATCGTCGGCAGTCTTAGACGGATGATCAGCGAAAGCGCGATGAGAGCGGTCAACTATGCTTCAGCGATCATATTGCTCGCCTTCGGATTGCACAGCTTGTATGAGGCGTTTCGAGTCGGCTTGTAACGAATAGACGCGAGGGCGATGTCCGTGGCTGAAAAACAGCAATACGCGCGGCTCGGCATTCGGTTCAAGGAACAGGTATAGATCGGTAATCGGCTGCGGGTAAATGTTGTTCTTAAGCGTCACAGGTTCGGCATATCGGATATGAACGATAATGCCGTCCGTCGGATTCATCGTGACTCCGCCGTAAGGCTGCGGCATTTGATTAATGGCATTAATTAACGTATTGTTCAGTGTTTCCGTTAAAGGAAAGACGCGAACGACTTTTTCTTCCTTCACGTCGAATACTTCGACTGGTGGAGCAAGAGGAGCGGCATGTGCGATTGGAGTGCGAACCAACAAGACAAGCACGACAAGCATGGCGAATCGCAATGTTGATCGGCTATAATGGAGTAACGGTTTATACAGACGAATCACCTCAAGGTAACAGCTTGGGAATAAGAAGTTCAGACTATCATTATGACCTTGGGGAGGCACGGACATGCCATCGGAAATGACGATTACGGATGCGAGCGTATCCGATCTGGAGAGAATCGTCGACATTTATAACTCGACGATCCCAAGCAGGATGGTTACCGCGGATTTAGAGCCGGTGACGGTGGAAAGCAGATTAAAATGGTTCAACGAACATTCGGCCGATCATCGACCGCTATGGGTACTCAAAGATGGCCACGACATTATGGCTTGGCTAAGCTTCCAATCGTTCTATGGCAGACCTGCTTATAACGCGACCGCGGAAATCAGCATATACATCGCGGAAGGTTATCGTGGCAAAGGGGTAGGGAGCCTGTTGCTGGAGCAAGCGATAGCGGAATGTCCGCGACTTGGCATCGAGAACATCGTGGGGTTCGTCTTTGCGCACAATGAGCCTAGCTTGGCGTTGCTAAGGAAGTTCGGCTTCAAGCAATGGGGGTACTTGCCGCGCGTCGCGGTATTGGACGGAGTGGAGAGAGACCTTGTTATTATCGGGACTAATTTAAAATAACGCGCATTTTTCCTACCCGGAACAAAGCCCCAACCATAAGGTTGGGGCTTTGTTCGCTATATAGGACAATCGAAGTTAAAAGATTTTAGTCGTCCACGATTCGCAATTCCACACTTCGGTAGCGACATCGCGATAAAACTCGGGTTCGTGGCTGATGAGCAGGATGCTGCCTTTGTAGGCTTGCAACGCCCGCTTCAGCTCTTCCTTGGCATCGACGTCCAGGTGGTTCGTCGGTTCGTCGAGCACAAGCAGGTTTGTCTCTCTGTTGATCAGATTACACAAGCGGACCTTCGCTTTCTCGCCGCCGCTTAGGACGGAAATCCGGCTCTCGATATGCTTCGTCGTTAATCCGCAACGCGCGAGCGCAGCGCGAACTTCGAACTGGGACATCGAAGGGAAGTTTTTCCACACGGCTTCGATACATGTCTCGTCCGAGCTGCCTTTGATCTCCTGTTCGAAATACCCTATGAACAGGTTGTCGCCTTGCTTCACGGAACCGGAGAGGGCAGGGATCTCGCCTAGCAGACTGCGGAGCAGCGTCGTCTTACCGATGCCGTTCGCACCGACGATGGCGATCTTCTGTCCGCGCTCCATAAGCAAGTCGATCGGACGGCAAAGCGGTTCTTCGTAGCCTATGACGAGCGAGTTCGCTTCGAAGATGAGACGGCCGGACGTACGAGCTTCTTTGAAGTTAAACGTAGGCTTCGGCTTCTCTTTGGCGAGCTCGATAATATCCATGCTATCGAGCTTCTTCTGGCGCGACATGGCCATGTTGCGCGTCGAGACGCGGGCTTTGTTACGCGCCACGAAGTCTTTAAGATCTTCGATTTCCTGCTGCTGACGTTTGAAGGCGGATTCGAGCTGTTGCTTCTTCGCCTCGTGCAGCAACACGAAGTTGTCGTAATCGCCGACGTAACGGTTGATCTCTTGGTTGCCCATATGGTAGATCAAGTTAATGACGCTGTTGAGGAACGGAATGTCATGGGATACGAGAATAAAGGCGTTCTCGTATTCCTGGAGATAACGTTTAAGCCACTCGATGTGCTGCTCGTCCAAGTAGTTGGTCGGTTCATCGAGGAGCAGGATGTCCGGCTTCTCGAGCAACAGCTTAGCGAGCAATACTTTCGTCCGTTGACCGCCGCTCAGGTCGTGCACGTCCCGATCCAGACCGATATCGCCGAGTCCAAGACCGCGGGCGATTTCTTCGACTTTCGCGTCGATGAGGTAGAAGTCGTTATTCGTAAGCGTATCTTGAATGGTTCCGACATCCTCGAGCAGCTGTTCCAGCTCTTCCGGAGTGGCGGAGCCCATCTTGTCGTACATTTGATTCATTTCCTCTTCCAGATCGATCAAATAACCGAACGCGCCCTTGAGCACGTCGCGGATCGTCATTCCTTTGTGCAATACGGAATGCTGGTCGAGATAGCCGACGCGCACTTTTTTCGCCCATTCGACTTTACCCGCATCGGGTTCGAGCGAGCCCGTAATAATATTCATGAACGTCGACTTGCCTTCTCCGTTCGCGCCGATCAGACCGACATGCTCGCCTTTAAGAAGGCGGAAGGACACGTCATTGAAGATCGCTCGGTCTCCGAAGCCGTGCGTTAAATTTTTAACCGTAAGAATACTCATGAATCGACACCTTTTCCGTCTATATTGAGAATGGCAGTGTTCCTATTATAAGCTTCCGTTGGCATGGAACTCAACGGGATTCGCGCCCAATAACCGTCACGAAATCGCGCCTCCCCGGAAGTTCCCGAGAAAGCGCGAAAGGAGATAACGTATTATTTCATGAATTTGTAGCCGACGCCCCAAACGGTCTTAATATATTGGGGTTCCTTCGGATTCTTCTCCAGCTTCCGCCTCAAGTTTGTAACATGAACGTCGATGGCCCGGTCGTTAATGAAGGAGTCGATGCCGCGGACGGCGTTGATCAGCTCTTCACGCGTGAATACGCGCCCGGGATGATGCACGAACAGCTTCATGATTTCGTACTCGGAGAATGTCGACTCCACATGCTCTCCGTCGATAATAATCGTTCTTCTTTCCAGATCAAGCGAAATGCCGTGCTGCGTAGCGGTAGCGACGGGCTGGGATTCGGCGGCAGGCGCCGCTGTATACGTATGAACGGGTTGATGCGAATAACGACGTAAGACGGCGTTCATTCTGACTTTAAGCTCCTGCATGCTGAATGGCTTGCATAGATAGTCGTCCGCGCCGGAGCTAATCGCTTGGATCCGGTCTGCCACGGCCGATTTCATGGAGATGACGATCATCGGAATGAACGTTACGTTACGGAATTTCGCACAAAGTTCGGTTCCTGATGCATCAGGTAGCATGAGGTCTAACAAGATGATGTCGGGGGCGAAGGTAGTAATAGCATCTAAGCCTTCCCGAGCGGTTTCTACCCGATTGACGACAAATTGCTCTTCGACAAGGTAGAGTGTGAGCATTTCTCCGATGATAGGATCATCTTCGATTACTAGAGCTCTCGTCACGAGATTCACACCCTTTAGTAAAGTGTTAGGAACGCTCATATTTTGCTAACATTATCGTTATGAGTCTATTATAACTTGCCGGTTCTTGTTCGTCTAATAACTTTTTTGTCGATTATATGCACTCATTTGCATAATTGTACGGTCAGCGGAGCTAGCTAGATTCCCTAGTTGTTCGTCGCCGTTCTGGCCAAGTTTTAGCGCTTGCTCGAGCGCCGTGGCCGCATGCTGCAAAGCCGTCGCGCCTAAGTGTCCGGAAGCGCCGCTTAGCGAATGGGCGAGACGGATGGCATGTTCGAGATCTTGCGCGGATAAGCTCGTCCGTAGCTGTTCCGCGACGTCCGAATATTGCGCGACGAACTTCTCGAGCAGTTGCGCATAAAGATTCTTTTTGCCGGATAAGCGGCTGAGCGCAAGTCCGACCTGCAGTTCGGGCGTATCTTCCCAATGGGTAGACTCCTCGGCGGCCACACGCAAGGTCTCGTCGCCGGCAGACGGCTCTGCTGGCTTGTCGGACAGCCAGCGGGAGAGGGAGGCGTACAAGGTGTCAGGATCTATGGGCTTAGTAACGATATCGTTCATACCCGAGGCGATACATTTCGCGTGCTGTTCCTGGGTAACGTCAGCCGTAAGCGCAATGATTGGCAATTGCGCTGCGTTAAATTGCTCCCGGAGCTTCAAAGTCGTCTCGTGTCCGTCCATTTCCGGCATATGCAAGTCCATGAGCACGACGTCCGGACGTTTCGTCATTGCAGCGATAATCGCTTCGCTGCCGCTGCTAGCTAACTGTACGCGGTAACCGTTCTGTTCCAACAATTGTCGCGCGACAAGACGATTGATCTCTTGATCGTCTACGACGAGAATGTCGTATGGAGCCGCATTCGGAACGGGGCCAACTGACTTATCCGCGATAGCGGCGACGGCTTGCGGTTCCGTCCGATCCGCTTCGAACGTCAAAAATTGAAGCATCCGACGAATTTGCTTCGAAGTCGAAGGTTTGATTAATACGGCATCCGGCCTCAGTTCGTCAGGCACATGCTGCAGCGCATCGCGTCCAAGCAGCGTAGTAGAGGAAACGACTTTTACGCCATACGCATCCAACTGCGACATCCACTCGGCCCAAGTCTCCTCGCCATGCATGTCCCCGGCTTCCATATCGATAATCGCGACGTCCCATCTCCGGAGCTCGAGCAGTTCTTTGGCTTCGTCCCAACTGCCGGCGACCGAGCAGTCGCAGCCCATCGACTCGAGCATCATACGCCAGTTATGCGCGACTAACGGATGATCTTCAAGTACGAGCACATGGCAACGAATAGTATTCGAGGTTACGTCAATAGAAGCGGATTTCGCCAACTCAAAACGCAACGAGAACGTGAACGTACTGCCTACGAGATGGGTGCTCGACACCTCGATTTTGCCGCCCATTTTCTCGACAAGCGTATGAGAAATGACGAGACCGAGCCCTGTACCGCCATACTTACGGCTTGTTTTGTGGTCGGCTTGCACGAACGGCGTGAACAGCTTGCTTCGTTGTTCCGGCGTCATTCCGATACCAGTATCGCTAACCGTGAAGGTTAAGTTCGCCATTCCGTCCGAGTGATCGTTCATCGTGACCTGCAACTCGATCATGCCCTGGTTCGTGAATTTAATCGCATTGCTTCCCAAGTTAAGCAGAACCTGCTCTAGCCGGGTAGGGTCGCCTATAAGCTCCGCGGGAATGCGAGGGTCTGCATGTATGATAAAGTCTACTGGCTTAGGACCAAGCAGGACGGAAAACATCCCGCTAAGGCGCATGAGCGACTCTTCAAGTCGGAAAGTCACATGCTCTAATATTAATTTATCGGCTTCAAGCTTCGAGAAATCAAGAACATCGTTCAGAATGTGCAGTAAATTGTGAGAAGAGTCGGATATTTGGCGCAAATAGTCTTGTCCGATGTCCGAAATCTCCGACTTTTGGAGTAGGTACGTTAGCCCGATAATCCCGTTAAGCGGAGTACGGATCTCGTGGCTCATCCTCGCGAGGAAGGAGCTTTTCGCTTCGTTGGCATCGTCGGCGGTTTCTTTGGCTTGCATGAGCTGCCGCTCGATCGTCTTCTGATCGGTAATATCGCGAACGATCGTCGAATAGAACGTCTCGCCGCCATCGTTGGTATGATGGGCGACGACGGTCATCGAAGCGTATTGGATTTCGCCGTTATCTCGGACGAATTCAAGCTCGCTCTGCCAAAAGCCCATTTCTTGCGCGAGGGTAAGGCCGTCGGCGAACCGGATGGCGCTAGTAATCGATAAGTACATGTTCAGCTGATCGTTCTCGTCATTCAGGGATTCAATGCCTAAGAATGCTAAGCCGGCCTGATTCACGTAAAACATGCGTCCGCTCAAATCGAACGAACCGATCAGATCGTGTGCGCTTTCCATAATCTCTAGCAACCGCGTATTCGTTTCGACCGTCAGCTTAATATCGCTTATGTCTCGGGCAAGCAAAACGTAACCTTTGATCGTGCCATCCGGGTACCGCATGATGTTCGGAATGATCATCACGAGCAATTTTCTCCCGTCCCGGCTTCGCCAGCTCCATTCCGCGGCAGGAGGTAGTCCGTTAAGGGTAAGCGCGAACAACACCGATTCGTCCGGGTTCAGCGGTAATTTGAGTAGCTCCGCGTATTGTTTGGCCCGTTGTTGCAGTTGCGCGGAATCGTACCAGTCCGTCAAGGCGCGCTTGCCGAGCACCTCTTGTTCCGTATACCCTAGCATTTCTTCCGCATGCGTGTTGAACGACGTAACGTTATAGTTCGCGTCCGTAACGATCATCGCGAATTTGTTATGGTCGATAAACGTCTGAAAAGGTTCAAGCAGATCGCGCAAATTTTCGGTCATCGTATTGACGGAGCTGGCGAGCAAGCCGAGCTCGTCCATGCTTTGCAACGGGACTGGCGGCGTATGTAAGTCTCCGGAGGCCACCTGCTGCGTAACGGTAACGATTTGTTTAAGCCGCTTCAATATGACCCGGCTCGTGAACAAGTACAGAATCGTACCGAGCACTAGTTCCGCTATGCCGATGAATAGGATGTTCATCCACAGCGTGCTCCGTAGCGGCGCCTCGAATTCATGCTTGGAGACGGAGAATACGGCGTACCAGTCATAGCCCGGCACTTTCATGTAGAACATCTTAAGCACTCTGCCAAACAGCTCGACATCGCCAAAACCCTTTTCGCTGTTGCGGATTCGTTGCGCGAACGCTAAAGTGCCCGGATCGTCCTTGACATAGTTACGCTTCAAGATTAACGACGGATCCTTGGAATAGTGAAGGAGGTTCGTCTCCTTGTCGATGAGCGTAATGGCGCTGTCTTTGTACTCTTTGTTTTTCACCGTAATCAAATTGCCGAATAACTCAACCGAAGGAACCGCGACCGCGGCCACTTCTTTAACGACAAAGCTCGGACTGTTTTCTTCGTACATAGGAACGAAAAGCCAGACGATCGGCTTGCCTGACGCATCGAGCACGGGATCCGATATGCTGCTGATGCCCATGAGCGCGCTCCGGTAAGCCGGGAACGAGGCGACCTGTATCGTTCGTCCGTCCGCCAACGACAAGGTCCCGGTTCGATTGACGATGCCGTAATAAGCATACTGTCCCCTGGAACTCGCGACATTCGCGGCTAGCGCCCGAAGCTTCGAATCAAGCGTGCCCGTACGGACGCCGCTGGTCTCCGTCAGCACTTCGGCTTCGTGCAATCGGATCGATAACAGGGTGTTCAAGTTCGTGACAGTGTTCGTCAAATCGTTCATGCTCTGATGCTCGAGCTGGAGATTCATCCGCTTATTGGAGATCTCATAATTGATAAGACTCATCGTGATGAAGGATAAACCGTTCGTGATGATTAGGAAGATGGCGATCTTGAAGCGAAGCGAGCGGAACATGTGCGAATCGCACCTCCAACGATGATCTATGAGTTATTTTCATATCTAACACATACCCATTACGGAAAGATGCTAACATTTTCTGCTTATCCTAACAAGAGACAACAATCGACCGAATCGTACGCGAATCGAAAATATAAAGTCGGAGGAAAGCGTATATGCTGACGAATGTGATCCAATGGGAAGTTGCGAGCATGGCGGATGAGAAGTCGGGGCTTGCCGTTAATAAATTCGGGGAGCGTTACGGGTTAACGGCACGGGAAACCGAGTTGTTTCGCGCGCTCGTACTGTTCGGGCTTAGAAACGAGGAAATCGGAGCGATGTTCCATATTGCGCCGAAGACGGTTAAAAATCATATGACCTGCATGATGGGGAAGACGAGGACGCATTCGTCCCGCGAGCTTCAAGCGCTGTTCTTGCGCTTTGTCCTTAATCAGCAGGCCACAAATTAGGGGATGGAATTAGGTTCGCGGTGTAACCGACACGGAAACCGGAATGCGGACAGCCATAACGGCGCCGCCTTCGGTACGGTTGCTAGCCGTTACGGAGCCTTGGTGCATCTCCACGATTTTGCGAACGATCGATAGGCCAAGCCCGCTGCCCGTGCTGCTGCCCGAGCGAGTGCGCGCTTTGTCTACTTTATAGAACCGTTCGAACAGATGGGGAAGATGCTCCTCGGGAATGCCGATCCCGTTGTCCGCGATTTCGATGCGATAGCCGCTTGGCTCCGTCGTAACGCGAATCGAGATCGTGCCTCCAGCCGGCGTGAACTTGATGCTGTTGCCTAATAGATTAATCCACACTTGGTCGAGCAATTCTTCGTCCGCTATTATCGTAAGCGGAGGGAGGTCGATGTCGATTTCGATATTTTTGTCCTGCCATAACGGCTCGCATGAAAGCACGATTCGGCGAATTTGCCGATCAAGGCGATACGTGCGCGGCTCGAACGGATGATGCTTGGATTCAAGCGACGTTAATTTCAGCAAGTTATCGCTAAGCCGCGATAGACGCAAGCTTTCAAGCTCGATAATTTCCAAATAGTGTTTGCGCGTTTCCGGCGGCAACCGATCGTCTTGCAAGGCGCGGGCAAAACCGCTGATCGACGTAAGCGGCGATTGGAATTCGTGCGAGACGTTCGAGATGAACTCTTGCCGCATTCGTTCCATCTCTCCGAGCGCCGTCGCCATTTGATTGAAGTTTTTTACGAGTACCCCCATGGCGCCCGTGTGCCGCGGATCGAAGTCAAGCTTCACTTCGAAATCGCCTTTAGCCATTCTGCGCATCGCAGCCATCCAGACGACGAACAAGTTAATTTGATGACGGCCCGGATCGAAGATCAACCGGACTAACGTGATAATCGTACCGAAAATAACCATCATCAGAACGACGGTAAGCAGTTGTCGGCCTAACGTGTCGCTATAAGCAGGGAACCACTCGTCGTAAATGAGCGACATAATCCAATCGGCGAGCATGAAGTTAACCAGCATGACGAGATAGAGCATCGTCAGACCGAATAAAATCCACCTGATCGGCGGCCTCGGCAGCTTGAATTTCGTTTTCTTGTCGATCGTGATGCCGCTAGCTGAATGCGTTCGCAAAATTTCTTCGTAATAAGCCTCGTGTTCTTCGTTCATCTGCGTATGTCTTCTAAGATGACCTTCCTTAATCCGGCGGAAGGGACCGCGCGTGTTGCCGTCCTTGTCGCTCATCTAGTTCGCCTCCAACCGATAGCCAAGCCCGCGAATTGTAGTAATGCGGATTCCGCTCTCCTCTTCGCCGAACCGTTCGCGCAGCCGTTTGATGTGCACGTCTACGGTTCGCTCGTCGCCTTCATAATCGTATCCCCATATTTGCTCGATCAACTGTTCGCGCGAGAATGTCTTGCCCGGATAGCTTGCCAGCTTGAACAGCAACTCGAATTCCTTAAGCGGTAACGTGAGCTTATCGTCCCCGGAAATGACTTGGTACGTTTGCCTGTCAAGCTGGATTCGGCCGATCGTTACTTGCTGCGAGGTAGATATTTTATAACGTTTCAGTAGTGCCTTGACCCTCGCGACGAGTTCGACGGGCTCGAACGGCTTAACCAAGTAATCGTCGGTGCCGAGCGCGAAGCCTTTGACCTTCTGGGTCGTTTCACCCATGGCCGTAAGCATTAGCAGCGGCATATCGTACAGGTCCCGCAATTCGCGGCAAAGCTCGAACCCGTCCATCTCCGGCATCATAATATCTAGAACGACCAAGTCCGCAGGCGTCTTCTCCAATTGCTCGAGCGCGTCGACGCCGTGGATCGCTTCCATGACCGTAAATCCTTCTTGCTTAAGGAACACGCCGACCAGCTCCCGAATGTGCGGATCGTCGTCTACTACGAGTATCGTCGTCAAGCGGTTCATCTCCCTCATGTTTCATCATAGGTACATTATGTCTTTGTTGGACGTCTTTTTCTACCTTGAAAAGCATGTTCCATACCGACATAATGACGCACGGTTATGAACGGAATATGAACGGCTCCGGGAAGCATGGTACAATAAGGAAAACGCTTGCTATTAAGCCTTATAAGGAGACAACGCATGCCCGAGCAATGGAATAACGAACGATTGAGTGGACAGATCGCCTTCTTAACCGAAATCGACAAGTTGAAAAACGTGCTGAGAAAGACGTTCATTCTCGACAGTAGCCGATTGGAAAATACAGCCGAGCATAGCTGGCATGCATCGGTAATCGCGATGCTGCTTATCGAGCACGCCAACGAGCCGGGGCTCGACTTGAACAGGATCGTTCGCATGCTTCTGTTGCATGATATCGTGGAGATAGATGCCGGCGACACGTTCGCTTACGACACGCAAGGCTACGAAGACAAGGCGGAGCGGGAGCAAGCGGCGGCGAACAGGCTGTTCGGCATGCTGCCGGCGGACCAAAGGGACGAGTGGATGGTGCTATGGCGGGAATTCGAGGATGGGGAAACGAGGGAGTCTCAATACGCCGCGGCGATCGACAGGCTGCATCCGGTCATCAACAACTACTATACCGGCGGCTATAGTTGGCTTAAGCACGGAATCGTTCGCTCGCAAGTCGTGAAACGATTGTCGATCGTTTCATCCGTATCGGACACGCTATGGCAATTCACGCTGGAAATCCTTCAGCGCGCGGTCGATCAAGGCTTGTTGTTGGACGATCCTGTCAAGGGGGAATAACAAGTGCCTCATCTATATGGCGACACCATTAAGTTAAGGGAATATCGACGAGAAGATTTGCCTTGGATTCGGATGTGGGTGAACAATCCTGAGATCGTCAGCTACTTGTCCGATATATTCTTGTATCCTCACACGCAGCAATCGACGGAAGAGTTTCTCGAGTCGATGCTCGAGGGCAAGCCGGACGGCCGCGGCTTCGTCATCTGCGAACCGGGTTCGGAGCAATACATAGGTAATGTCAATCTGGACTCGATCGATTGGAAGAACAGAGTCGGGTCGATAGGCATCGTCATCGGCTCACCCGAATATTTGGGCCTCGGAATCGGTACGGAAGCGATGAAGCTGCTCGTCCGGTTCGCTTTCCTCGAGTTGAATTTGAACCGACTGGAGCTCCAAGTGTACGACTTCAACGAACGCGCCTACCGGAGTTACATCAAATGCGGATTCGTGGAAGAAGGACGATTGCGACAACGCCTCTATAAGAACGGAAGATACGCAGACGTTATCCAGATGGGCTTGTTGCGCTCGGAGTGGGTAGATGAACGCGAGAACGGCGATCTAAGCAAGACGAGGGAGAAGAGAGAGTAGAACGATGCCTTACGATAATGTGCTCGCGCAATATTGGCCACAGGGCGGATGGACGATCGCAGAGGGACAGTCGGGATGGAACAATACGACGCGTTACGTGGACGCGGACGGTCGCAAGTGGGTGTTGCGTATATATGAGACGCATCGCGAAGGTGACAAGGTTCGATTTGAACATGCTGTCCTACGAGCGCTGAACGGCATGTCATTGCCGTTCTCCGTGCCTTGTCCGGTCGACGCGGTTAGCGGGGATACTTTTGTAACGACGCGCGACGGTTCCGATCGTCTCGCATGCGTGTTTCCTTATTTAGTTGGCGAACGGCCTCCGCAGGGGGATGTCGATACGGCGTTCGCCATTGGCGAAGCGGCTGCCCAACTTAGCATGGCGCTTGCTCGGTTACAAGATGCGGTCGATTTAGGCGAACCTAACTATCCGCCGTATTATGAGCTCGATAAGACACATCCGATGTGTACGCCGGAGCGGGTTGCGAATTTCTGCGCTTCTCCGCCCGAAGCGTTCGCCGGGGAAGCGGGACGGTTGCGTGCGATCGGACAAGCGCTCGCCGAGATGGGCGCCGCGCTTCCGCGGCTCCGCGAATTGCCGCATCAGCTCATTCATGGCGATATTAACCATTCCAATCTGCTCGGCCATCGCAACAACATTACCGCGGTGCTCGATTTCGAGTTTTGCACGCGCGATGTCCGCGCGATGGAAGTCGCCGTTATCGTCGCGGGATTATTGTTGGAAGTTAACGACGAAGAAGACCAACCTTGCGACAACGAAGAAGAGAGCGACGACGTACGGCTCATCGCATCCGTGCTTAACGGTTTCGGCGCCAACCTCTCGTTAACCTATGCGGAGGCGAAGGCTATCCCGTTGCTTGCCCGGCTGCGCAAACTAGACGTTTTTTTGCACTTCCTAGGCCGATATTGGGATGGCGTTGACGAGCCTCAAGTATTACTAACGCAGCTACGTTCTACCGCAACGGGTTTGAAGCGGTTAATCGCGATAGAGGATCTGTTAAGGACATACTGTCTCGACTATTTAACGACGTTGAATAAGTAGTGGGCGCAAGTGTCGATCGATGATGAATGTTGTTCGAACTTTCTCTCAACAAAAATAGGTGTCCATTCGTACGGGTACACTAGGAATTGATTAACGGAATTAATGATCGGCCGCGAGCCCGCAGGAATGCGGGAATTCGGCTTTTTTGTTGTTTATTTCGTGCAATAGAAGCGCTGCCCATGACTATAAGACTAGAGCGGAATCTCGTAGAAAGACCCTTGACAATCACTATATATTGACGTACATTTTAGCTTATCAACTACATATCGATTGAACAGGTGATTTTCCGTTAGCCTAGGAAAAGCTTAATAGGGAAGCCGGTGAGAAGCCGGCGCGGTCCCGCCACTGTAAGGGAAGAGCGTCGTTCACACAGCCACTGGACATCCAAGGGATCTGCCGGGAAGGCGAACGACCGCGAAGAAGCCCAAGCCAGGAGACCTGCCTGTTCGCTGATAACAGTTCCCTACGGATGATGGGGAAGATGTTCGTACCGTCTAGATGTCGGCGCTCGCGATTCGCTCGCGAGACTCGCCGCTTGCTAGGACGTATCGGATTCTTCTGTCTCCGATGCGTCTTTTTTTGTCGGATCATCCCGGGGGAACTTGTCGAATGTAGTCATTGGAGGGAGAGAACGGAATGTTGATCGCTTATGATTCGCGCACGGGCAACGTGCGCCGTTTCGTGAAAAAGCTTGGTTTACCCGCCGTTCAGATCGAGGCGGATATGAAGCTCGACCAGCCGTTCATTCTCGTTACGTATACGACCGGGTTCGGCCAAGCGCCGGACAAGGTACTATCTTTTCTACAATCGAACCACCCGCGCATGAAAGGCGTCGTCGCCAGCGGCAATCGCAACTGGGGCGAAGGCTTCGCGCGCAGCGCGGACAAAATTTCCGCTTTATACGCAGTCCCCGTGCTCGGCAAGTTCGAGCTTTCCGGCACGCAGAGGGACGTCGAACATTTTCAACAGGAGGTGAGCCTCGTTGCGGCATATTGAATTGAACAACTTATTGATGCAACACGGCCCGGACGGGTTTTTCCAATTGGAGCAAGATCGCGAAGCCGTTCGCGAGCTCATGAAAGAAATCGACGCCAAGAGCGCGAAGTTCGCCACCCACACGGACCAAGTCCGCTATATGGTCGATAACGATTATTACGAGAACATATACGATACGTACAGTGAGTCGTTCGTGGAGAGCGTCTACAAGCTCACGAACGGCTACAAATTCGAATTCGCTTCATATATGGCCGCATCTAAATTTTATACCGACTATGCGATGCGCTCGAACGACAGATCCCAATACCTGGAAAGCTACGCGGACCGCGTGGCGATCGTGGCGCTGTACTTGGGACGCGGAGACGAGGCTACCGCTAAAGTGCTCGCATCTTCCATGATGGAGCAACGCCTGCAGCCGGCGACGCCGACGTTCCTGAACGCGGGCAAAAGCCGCCGCGGCGAGATGGTCTCTTGCTTCCTGCTCGAGATGGACGATTCGCTTAACTCGATCAACTACGTGCTCGGCACTTGCATGCAGTTATCCAAGATCGGCGGCGGAGTTGCCGTCAACTTGTCCAAGCTGCGTGGACGCGGCGAGTCGATCAAAGGCGTAGAAGGCGCGGCCAAAGGTATTATGCCGGTGCTGAAGCTGATGGAAGACGCGTTCAGCTACGCCGACCAGATGGGACAGCGCAAAGGATCGGGCGCAGCCTACTACAATATTTTCAGCTGGGACGTCATTGAATTCCTCGATAGCAAGAAGATCAACGCCGATGAGAAAACGCGTCTCAAGACGCTGTCGATCGGGCTTATCGTTCCGAACTTGTTCTACAAGCTCGCGGAGGAGAACAAGCCGCTTCACGTTTTCGCGCCGCATACAGTGTACAAAGCATATGGCGTCCATCTGGACGATATGGATATCGACGGCATGTACGAGACGTTGCTCGCCGACGATCGCGTGAAGAAGAAAGTCGTCATGAGCGCACGCGACATGCTCGTTAAGATCGCGATGACGCAGCTCGAGTCCGGCTATCCTTACATCATGAACAAGACGAACGCGAACAACGCGCACGCGCTTAAGGGCCTCGGCCAAATCAGGATGTCCAACCTGTGCACGGAAATATTCCAGCTGCAGGAGACTTCGGAGATCGGCGATTGGGGACAGTCTAGCACGATTCGCCGCGACATTAGCTGCAATCTGGCTTCGCTTAACATCGCGAACGTTATGGGACTCGGTAAGCTAAAGGAATCCGTACATGAAGGTATAACGGCACTCACGGCCGTCAGCGACATGAGCAGCGTTCAGAACGCTCCGGGCGTCGCCAAGGCGAACCGCGAGCTGCATTCCGTCGGACTCGGTGCGATGAACTTGCACGGCTTCCTTGCGAAGAACAAGATCGCATACGATAGCGCGGAAGCGAAGGACTTCGTCCGCACGTTCTTCATGATGATGAATTTCCACTCGATCGAGCGCAGCATGGAAATCGCCCGGGAGAAGGGAGAGACGTTCGCGGGCTTCGAGAAGTCCGACTATGCGAGCGGCGTCTACTTCGATCGTTACTTGCAGGAAGATTTCCGTCCGGTATCGGACAAAGTGAAGGCGCTGTTCGTAGGCATGGAAGTACCATCCGCCGCCGATTGGGCAAGTCTGAAGCTCGACGTGCAGGAGTACGGCTTGTACCATGCTTACCGTCTCGCCATCGCGCCGACTCAAAGCATCTCGTACATTCAGAACGCTACGTCTAGCGTAATGCCGATCGTCGAACCGATCGAAACGCGCACGTACGCGAACTCGACTACGTACTATCCGATGCCGTTCATGAGCAAGGACAACTTCTTCTTCTACAAGTCGGCCTATCGCATGGATCAATTCAAAGTGATAGATCTGATCGCCGAAATCCAATCGCACGTCGACCAAGGCATCTCTACCGTACTGCACGTCAACAGCGACGTTACGACGCGCCAATTGGCTAGATACTATATTTACGCGGCTCGCAAAGGCTTGAAGTCGCTCTATTACACGCGGACGAACCGTCTCGCGGTGGAAGATTGCATTAGCTGCTCGGTGTAACGGGCGATCGGCAACATCCGGAAGGGGAGAGACGCGTTGGCTGCGATCAAAGCGGTGAACTGGAATAAGCAAGAGGACGATTTTACGAAGACGTTCTGGGATCAGAACATTATGCAATTCTGGACGGACGACGAAATTCCGCTCTCCGACGACAAAATGTCATGGATGAACTTGAGCGAAGCTCAGCGGGAACTATACATGAAAGTGCTAGGCGGATTGACGCTGCTCGATACGATCCAAGGCGGCGTCGGCATGCCGCGCATACTCGAGCACGTCGAAGGGCTGCAGCGCAAAGCGGTTATCGGCTTCATGGCGATGATGGAGCAAATCCACGCCAAGTCGTACAGCAGCATTTTCACGACGGTGTCGACGAACGAAGAGATCGAGGCGGTATTCCGCTGGGTAGAGAACAACCCTTACTTGCAGACGAAGGCGGAGACGATATCCGCTTACTATAAGTCCATCGACTCGAAGAAGAGTCTGTACTTGGCGATGGCCGCGTCCGTACTGCTAGAGAGCTATTTGTTCTACAGCGGGTTCTTCTATCCGCTATACTTGGCCGGCCAAGGGAAAATGACGAGCAGCGGCGAGATCATCGACCTTATCCTGCGCGACGAGAGCATTCACGGCTTGTACGTTGGCGTCTTAGCGCAGGAAGTGTATGCCGAGCTTGATGCGGATGAACAGGACGAAGCCTACGAGACGTTCCAAGGGCTGCTTCAGTTCCTTCACGAGAACGAAGAACGTTATGCCGACCAACTGTACGCGGACGTCGGACTAGCCGAAGAAGTGAAGAAGTTCATGCGCTACAACGCGAACAAGGCGCTTATGAATCTCGGTCTCGATCCGGCGTTCCCGGAAGAAGACATTAATCCGATCGTGTTGAACGGACTAAGCACGCGCACGAAGCAGCACGACTTCTTCTCGAAGAAGGGCAACGGATATATTCGCACCATTCACGTCGAACCTTTGACGGACGACGATTTCGTCTTCTAATTAATGACGTTAATGATCATTCTTTCGGATGGATCATCAGCTCCGGTCTGACAATTTCATCATATTGCTCTTCCGTTAACAAGCCGCTCGCCAGAGCGGCTTGTTTGAGCGTTAAGCCGTTCTTATGCGCGGTTTTGGCGATGGCGGCCGCATTCTCGTAGCCGATGAGCGGGTTAAGCGCTGTGACGAGCATGAGCGAGCGGTCGAGATGGTCTTGAATGACCGATACGTTCGCCTCGATCCCGATCGCGCAGTTGTCGTTGAAGGAAATCATCGCGTCGGACAGCAATCTTGCGGACTGAAGGAACGCGTTCATAATGACCGGCTTGAACACGTTCAGCTCGAAGTTACCCTGGCTAGCCGCGAAGCCGATCGTGACGTCGTTGCCGAGTACTTGCGCCACGACCATCGTCATCGCTTCCGACTGGGTCGGGTTCACTTTGCCCGGCATAATAGAGCTGCCCGGCTCGTTCGCCGGAATCGACAGCTCGCCGATGCCGCTGCGCGGTCCACTGGCTAACCAGCGTACGTCGTTGGCGATCTTCATCAGGTCGGCTGCGAGCGCTTTGAACGCGCCGTGCACGTAGACGAGCTCGTCGTGGCTCGTAAGCGCGTGGAACTTGTTCGCAGCGGTGACGAACGGGTGGCCGGTCAGTTCGGCGACCGTCTCCGCTACTTTCAGGCCGAATAGCGGATGCGCGTTAATGCCAGTGCCTACGGCGGTTCCGCCGATCGCCAGCTCGAGCAAGCTAGCCGCGCTTTGCGAGATCATCTGCTCGGTTTTCTCCAGCATGCGCGACCAACCGCTGAACTCCTGGCCGAGCGTAAGCGGCGTCGCATCCTGCAAATGCGTTCTTCCGATCTTGATAATGTCGGCGAATTGCCGGCTTTTGTCTTCTAACGTCGTTCTAAGCTTGCGAATGGCGGGAAGCACTTGCTTCACGGTAGCGTCGTACGCAGCGATATGCATGGCGGTCGGGAAAGTATCGTTCGAGCTCTGCGATTTGTTCACGTCGTCGTTCGGATGGATGCGCTCGCTGCTGCCTTGCGCAGCCAATTGCTCGTTAGCAATGTTCGCGATCACTTCGTTCACGTTCATGTTCGTCTGCGTTCCGCTGCCCGTCTGCCAGACGGCGAGCGGGAAGTGCTCGTTCATCTCACCGGCGATAATGCGGTCCGCCGCGGCTACGATCGCTTGCGATTTCTCCTCGCTAAGCTTGCCAAGCAGTCTGTTCACGATAGCGGCGCTTTTCTTTAGAATAGCGAAGTCGGCAATAAGGGCAGGCGACATTTTCTCCGTGCCGATTTTGAAATTTTCGAGGCTGCGCTGCGTCTGCGCGCCCCAACGTTTGTCCGCCGGCACTTTGATTTCGCCCAGCGTATCTTTTTCAATGCGATAATCCATAGGGCACCTCTTGTAGGGGTAAGTTCGTTCCTTTAATCTATTCGTATCTTATTCAATCTAGAGGAGGTCTTAAGATGTCCGCGTCCGCACAATGGTCTGCCAACCGTATCGTTCCCATTTTACGGATTTTCGACGAAGCGAAAGCCAAAAGCAACCGGTTGCACTTTTATGAACGGCTGAACTAACGCGACGTTTCTTCGAATTCGATCGCCAATATGCGGTCGGATGATGTCTCGAACCTGATCGTAACGAATACGCCGAACTCTCGTGTATTGCTGCGCAACCAAAGCTTGAATTTTTCTTCCGCGATTCCGGGCGAAAGCTGTCTGCGGCCGACGTGCAAATAGTCTACGATCGGCAAATGGTAGCGTTCAATCGTTACCTGCATGGCGATACGGCCCCATTTGGCGTATTCGGGCGGTTGAATAGCCGCGGATGCGGTCATGCTGTTAACGGAGCCGCACGCGCCGAATAGAAGCCCGAGGATCAATATTCCGTTGCGGATTGCGGAGAACATAGCTTCACCTTCCTTAAATCGCGATTTTGCATAGCTATGATTCCCAGTATCTGCCGACTCTGCTGCGCCTTATTCGCGCTTTGTCCGAATGCGAGCAACATTTCAAGGCTTTCAAGCGTTTGGGTATATAGAACCTATCCGCTGAAGCAGGGGAGGAACGACCCCGTGAACAAACCATACGCACGCGGTTGGATATTCGTAGTCGTCGTAGCCATGCTGTTCGTCCTCGCAGGATGCGGCAACACGGGCAAAGACATTAAGCAGCTGGACCAAGCGGAAAGGGATCGATTGCCGGCGGAGCTTTCGCATCTATCGGACGTCTATGCCGCCTATGGTGTGCATATGCGAAGCTCCTATTCGACGAACGATGTAGTGATCGTTGAAGTTCTTAAGACGCAGAAGCCATGGGAGACCCTCACGGATGAGGAGACGGACCGCTTAAAGCAAGCGATATATAATAAAATCGGCTATGCATTCGCGCTCCGTATCGATTCCTTCGCCATACCGGCCAAAGCCGATATCACAGGAAAGATTACCGCGCTCGACGGAAGACGCGTGCTTATCGTCGGCGATGCGGCGAGTGGCAGCAATCCGAGCGCAATGTGGGTGACTTTCCCGCCCGCCATGACGGAAGAGCTCAAAATCGGGTATAAAGTGAATGCATGGAGCGACGGAATGGTTATGGACAGCTATCCGGGTCAGACGAGCGGGGTTCAGTTGCAGGTCGTTGATTTCGATGTTGGAGACGGGGATTTACAAGGCGAGATTACGGCACTGGATCTTGATCAACCGAATAGCGAGAACAACTACATCGAAGTCGATCACGTCAAGCTCCGCGTGCTGCCCATAACGATTTATCAATGGAATGGACAGACGGGAAACAGGGCAAATGTGAAAATAGGTTCCAAAGTTCAAGCATGGACGCTGAGGTACGAGATTACGCCGGACACGAGATTCGCGTCGCAAATCAATGTTATTACGTCGAAATAAGTTACAGGGATCGTCTTCGCGGCGGTCCTTTATTTTATGACATTAATTATCCTTTAATCTGCCGTCTCGCATTGAGTTAACATCAAATATATTATGTCAACCAAGTGGTGGTAAAATCTATCAACCCCTGTATAATAGGAACATCGCGTTCGTATTATCAGCAACCGCTTGGAGGTGCCCGACATCTCGATCGAAGTCGTATTTCCCGCCAAAGTCTATCACGGCACGCTGGACATTTTCCTGGACGGATTTAAAGCACAATTGCTCAATTCAAGCTATTGGAAACCGAATCGAGACTTCGGTAGAGGCTTCTATACGACGATCTCGATCGAGCAGGCGAGAATGTGGGCACGCGCGATGCAAGATAAGCTGAATACCGGCAATCCTTGCGTACTCGAAATCGCTTTGTTTCCGGATCGTCTTCCTAGTCAGCCTAGTTATCGGATCTTTACGGGCATATCGCTCAACTGGGCGCAATATATTTATGAGCACCGAACCGTTGCGGTAGACGCGCCCGATCCATGCTCCGTTCACGCGGATATTATAATCGGTCCGATGGCCGATGCGGATACTGGTAAGATTGTGGCAAATGGAGTAAAATTAAAGAAGAACGCCGATTGGTTTATGGACAAGATTACGCGTAACCACGCCAATCGCCGGCTAGATTCGCTTAAGCTAGGCAATCAAATCGCGTTCGGTTCCGAATCGCTCGCTCCGATGCTGCAGCTATCCGGGTATGAAATCTATCAAGGAAAAAGGTGGCGATCCCATGGCTAATCGTCCCAAGCTTAACGCTTACGAGAAGGCAATCGTCGATCAACTGCAGCAACGTTACGGATATAGCGCGGCGGTCGCGCGCGACATTCTCGAAGAATATCGGCCGGTTCTCGGCTTAATCGGCGGTTATCCGATGGCATCGGATTACGCGGAATATTTTCATCTGGCGAAGCAGGAGCGCCGTACCGGCAAAGAGTGGATGAACGCCATTCTTAAACGCAGGGAAGAAGCGGCCGCGCTCGCTCAATAAACGAACGAAACCACTCCTTTATCGGAGTGGTTTTTATTAGGAATCGGTTTATTTTTGCGACTTTCATTATTTCGAATCGTTCTGCCTTTTGTCGATCGCTTCCGCCATCGTCTTATCCGTTAGATGGGCGTAGATTTGCGTCGTCTCCGGCGAAGCGTGGCCAAGCTGCTCCTGCGTCTTGTACAGGTCATTGCTTAAGTAATAGTCGGTCGCGAACGAATGTCGCAGCTTATGGACCGACAAGTAGGGCTTGCCGAACCGTTTCGCGTATTTGATAACCATCTCTTGAATGGCGCGCTTCGTCATTCGGGCGCCTTCTTTTTTGCCGTTGGCGATCGCCAGGAACAACGCTTTCTCACGCTTCGGCGCCTTATAACGCGTCTCGCGCTGGCTCATATATTGCTCGAGGTCGGCGATCGCGTCGCTGCGGAAGTAGACCGGCGTCTTGAACGTATCGTCGTTTTTACCTTTACGGAACACGTATACGAGCCGTTTTTTGAAGTCCACGTCGTCGACGTTTAGGTTTACGAGCTCGGAGACGCGCAGGCCGGAGTTGAGGATCAAGCTCACGATGCTGCTGTCGCGAACGTGATTGAGCTCATGGGCGTAGATCGCTTGTTTGTTCGTTGCGACGTCATGGGCGTAATCATGATTAATGTAGTTAATGAATTCGATGATTTCTTGTTCCTGCAGCAGCTTGCCCTCTAGCTTAGCGGCCGTATCTTTCGGCTTCTGCGTACGTTTGACCGACACTTTGGCCATGACGTTGCGCTTTAAGAGCGGGTAGAAGTTGTCATCCTCGGCGATTTGGCTTAAATAGTGGAATAGCGATCTAAGCGAAGAAAGCTTGCGCGAAATCGTCGTCCGCGTATTCGCGTTATCCCGCTTCGTCGCCAGGTGCATGCGGAAGTTGTCGATGCTGTCCATGTGCAGCCGTTCAAGGTCCTCGATCGGGATCGTGCTCATCCGGTCCGCCGCGGTCAAGCCTTCGGCCATGAGCCAAGATAGGAACTTCTCGTAATCTCTCGCGTATTCGAGCAAGGACGAGGGAGATAAGTCCGGCAGCTTATAATTCATGAACTTCTCGACGTACCAGGGCAAAGTCGGGATGCGCTTGTCGAGTTCCTCGCGATCGCGTATTTTTTGCAAATTCATCGTGTCACCTCATAAGTGCTTTACGAGCAAGTAGCTGTTATTTGAATGGTTATAAGGAGGAAGAGCGTAATGAACTGGACTTATGTAGCCGGTATCGCCATGGTTATCGCCACGCTCGGAGCGATGTGGCAGCGAAGATGGGTACCGCTCGCATTATACGCGTTGGCGGATCTACTATTCGCTTACGAAGTCGGGCGCGATAACAACGGGTGGAACGATCTAGCGGATCTCGCGACATTAATCGTAATCGTCTTGCCGATCTACGTGATTGGCACGGCAATCTGGTTAATCATGAACTACCGCGACAGATACCGGAAGTAGTGACTCAGGTGTTTTAATCGAAAGACAAATGATCGGTTTAGCGGTATTGTCGTAGGTATCTATGGTCATTATTGTAACATAAGCCAATCGAACGATTACTTGAAATTTAGGAAGGGTGGGCGATCAGTGGAATCATGAACAGCAGGATGAAAAATAGGTTTTGGATCACGTTACTTGTCGTTGCGCTCACGTTTGCGTTAACGGGATGCGGCAAGGATAATGAGACGGTAAAATTAACGGTTTCCGCCGCGGCTAGCCTAACCGATGCGCTGACGGAAATCCAGAAGCAGTACGAAGCCTCGCATGACCGCGTGAAAATAAAGTTCAATTTTGCGGCTTCCGGAACGCTGCAGCAACAGATCGAACAAGGGGCGCCCGTCGACCTGTTCATTTCCGCAGCCGCTAAAAACATGAATGCCTTAGTAGACAAGCAGTTGATTGCGGAGGACGAGCATACGAATTTATTATCGAATTCGTTAGTCGTCGTTACGCCGGTGGATAGCAAAATAACGATTGCAAACATGGCAGACTTGTCGCAAGACGGTGTCAAGCAAATCGCGATCGGCATTCCGTCAAGTGTTCCGGCAGGCAACTACGCCCAACAGGCGTTAACGAAGGCCGGGTTGTGGGAGGCCATGCAATCAAAGACCGTCCAAGCCAAAGACGTTCGCCAAGTGCTGCAGGACGTAGAGACGGGCAACGTGGACGCGGGGTTCGTCTACAAGACGGACGCGTTAACGTCAAAGAAATCAAATATCGCCTTTAGCGTCGATCCAGCTTCTTACGATTCGATCGTCTATCCGATCGGTATCGTAAAGGCGACGAAGTACAGCGATGAGGCAAAAGACTTGTACGCCTACTTGCAATCGAAGGAAGCGATGGACATTTTTCTGAAATACGGCTTTGAGCTTCCGACGAAGTGAGTAATAATAAAAATTATGTCAACCGATTGATCGAAAAAGAAAAATTAACCCGTACAAACGAGAATAGGAGATATTGCTGATCGTAGATGCCAATTATTCCCGAATATTGTTTGCTCGGACATTGAAATAACCTGATTTCCACGGGATACCGCCCTATTTTGCATAATATTGTATTTGTTTGTGCCCAGAGAAGGTAGCAAGTGGTCGGTTCGACCCGCAACATAACCGGAACTGATAGAACCTATAAAATCAATCTAATTGACCCTGCCATGGCGCTGTGTTAGCTTCAAAGGTAGAGAATACAACAAAATACGAGTATTTCATGCTACGCGAGGTGCATATTGTTGGAATTGCAAACGACGAATAGTCCTTTTACTCAAGAACAAGCAGAGTTGTTGAACCGTCTGTTGCCGACGCTAACGGACACGCAACGAATCTGGCTGAGCGGATATTTGACGGCGATAGGCGGCTCGGCTGCCGCAGGCGCTAGTTCCGTACCGGCACCGGTCGCCCAACCGATGGCAGTTGCCGTAGCAAGAGAAGTAACCGTGCTGTACGGTTCGCAGACCGGCAATAGCCATAAACTGGCGACGAAGTTTTCCAAGAAGCTGACGGAGCAAGGGCTGCAAGTGGCTTTGTCTTCGATGAGCGACTTCAAGCTGAACAACCTGAAGAAAGTCCAGGACTTGTTCATCGTAGTAAGCACGCACGGAGAAGGAGATGCGCCGGATAACGCGATCGCCTTCTACGAATTCCTTCATAGCAAGCGCGCTCCTCAATTGGAGGACCTGCGATTCTCCGTACTGGCGCTCGGAGACACGTCTTACGAGTTTTTCTGCCAGACGGGCAAAGACTTCGACAAGCGCTTGGAAGAGCTCGGCGGCAAGCGGATCGTAGATCGCGTCGATTGCGACGTGGACTTCGAAGAGGCGGCCGGCGAGTGGATGACGCAAGTGTTAGGCGCGGTCAGCCAGTCTTCGGCTGCTCCTGCAGCGGCTAACGCACCGGGTTCGAGCGCTGCCGTCCAAGCGGAGACGGAATCCGAATATACGCGCAGCAATCCTTTTAAAGCCGAAATTTTGGAAAACTTGAACTTGAACGGCCGCGGTTCGGATCGCGAGACGCGCCACGTTGAGATTTCCCTCGAAGGTTCGAATTTGCAGTATGAGCCTGGCGATAGCTTAGGCGTCATTCCGCAGAACGATCCTGCCCTCGTCGACGCGTTGATCGCGGCGATGGAATGGCGCGCGGATGAGCTTGTTACGGTTAACAAGAACGGCGAGCAACGGGGCTTGCGCGATGCTCTAATCAACGTTTACGAGATTACGACGCTTACGAAGCCGCTGCTGTCCGCGATCGAACAAATGACTTCGAACGCGGAATTGTGCGATCTGCTGGCACCCGGAAGCGAGCAAGATTTGAAAGCTTACTTAGCGGGACGCGATTTGCTGGACTTGATCCAAGACTATTCGTTTAAAGGCATTCCGGCCGAGCCGTTCGTTACGCTATTGCGGAAAATTCCGGCGCGGTTGTACTCGATCGCCAGCAGTCCGAAGGCTAGCCCTGACGAAGTGCACATTACCGTTCGCGCGGTGCGCTATGAAGCGCATGGCAGACAACGCAGCGGCGTCTGCTCCGTTCACCTCGCGGAGCGCGTGCAAGCGGGAGACGCGTTGCCGGTGTTCATCCAGCAGAACGCGAGCTTCAAGCTTCCTGAGAATCCGAACGCGCCGATCATCATGATCGGACCTGGAACGGGCGTTGCTCCGTTCAGAGCGTTCGTCGCCGAGAGAGAAGAGACCGGCGCTGCCGGCAAGTCTTGGCTGTTCTATGGAGACCAGCATTTCTCGACCGATTTCCTCTATCAGATCGAATGGCAACGTTGGCTTAAAGACGGCGTGCTTACCCGAATGGATGTCGCTTTCTCGCGCGATACCGATCAGAAAGTATACGTACAGCACCGTATGCACGAGAAGAGCGAAGAGCTCTATCGTTGGTTGCAAGAAGGCGCGCACGTATACGTCTGCGGCGACGAGAAGAAGATGGCTCACGACGTGCATGCTGCTTTGCTGGCCATTATCGAGAAGGAAGGCAAGCTAAGCCCCGAGGAAGCTGCGGAATACGTAGCCGGTATGCAACAGCAGAAGCGTTATCAGAGAGACGTGTACTAAGGCGCGAGTTCGCAGCTTGCGAGAGGAGAATTAACTATGTCAAACAATCATCTATTATCAACGAACAGCGCTCCCCATAGCGATGTAGAGCATATTAAGCAACGTACGAATTACTTGCGGGGTAACCTGGAAGAGACGTTGAAAGACGTCATTACCGGTTCGATTACCGAAGACGAGAACCGCTTGATGAAGTTCCACGGCAGCTACATGCAAGACGATCGCGATCTTCGCAACGAGCGGAACAAACAAAAGCTTGAGCCGGCCTACCAATTCATGCTTCGCGTTCGCGCGGCGGGCGGCGTCGTAACGCCGGACCAATGGCTGATGATGGACCGCGTGGCGCAGAAGTTCGCTAACGGAACGATCCGTCTGACGACCCGTCAGTCGTTCCAATTACACGGCGTCATCAAGTGGAATTTGAAAAACACGATCCGCGAAGTGAACGACGCGATGCTCAGCACGTTAGCGGCATGCGGCGACGTTAACCGGAACGTCATGTGCAACCCGAACCCGCACCAATCGGATTTGCATGCCGAAGTGTACGAGTGGGCTTCCCGCGTCAGCACGCATTTGGATCCGCAGACGCGCGCCTATCACGAGATCTGGCTGGACGGCGAGAAAGTCGTCGACAGTCTCGAAGGCGTAGAGCAAGAGCCGATCTACGGCTTAGTCTACTTGCCGCGTAAGTTCAAAATCGGCGTAGCTGTTCCTCCGTCCAACGACGTGGACGTGTTCTCCCAAGACTTAGGCTTCATCGCGATCGTGGACGATGCGGGCAAGCTGAAAGGCTTCAACGTATCGGTAGGCGGCGGCATGGGCATGTCGCACGGCGATACGAAGACGTATCCGCAAATCGCTCGCGTAATCGGATTCTGCACGCCGGAGCAAATGGTCGATGTAGCGGAGAAAACCGTCACGATTCAACGGGATTACGGCGATCGTTCCGTACGGAAGCATGCGCGCTTCAAGTACACGATCGACGACCGCGGCATCGAATGGTTCAAAGACGAGCTGAACACCCGTCTCGGATGGAAGCTTGAAGAGGCGCGCCCTTACAAGTTCGATTCCAACGGGGATCGCTACGGCTGGGTCAAAGGAAGCAACGGCAAATGGCATTACACGTTGTTCATCCAAAATGGCCGTATTAAGGACGAAGGTGACCTGCAACTGATGACAGGTCTTCGTGAGATCGCCAAGCAGCATACCGGAGATTTCCGTCTGACGGCGAACCAGAACCTGATCATCGGCAATGTTAGCGCACAGAAGAAGAAGAAAGTCGAAGAGCTGCTAGCTACGTACGGGTTAACCGATGGTAGCTACTACTCGGCACTGCGTCGCAACGCGATGGCGTGCGTAGCTTTCCCGACGTGCGGACTCGCGATGGCGGAGTCAGAGCGTTACTTGCCGGCGTTGCTCGACAAGATCGAGCCGATGCTGAAGGAAACCGGCCTGCAAGACGAAGATATCGTCATCCGCATGACCGGCTGTCCGAACGGATGCGCCAGACCGATGCTCGCGGAAATCGCGTTTATCGGCAAAGCGCAAGGCAAATACAACATGTATTTGGGCGGAGGCTTTAGAGGCGAGCGGCTGAACAAGCTGTACAAGGAGAATATCGGCGAAGCCGAAATTCTCGATTCCTTGAAGCCGATTCTCGCGCGTTATGCGTCCGAGCGTCAAGACGGCGAACACTTCGGCGACTTCACGATCCGCGCCGGTTACGTTAAAGAAACGATCGGCGGACAAGATTTCCACGCCTAAATCGATTCCCATTATTTAATGATATTAATAAAGCTCGTATTCCGGAGTTGCCGTTAACGCGGCGCATCGGAATACGAGCTTTTTGCTTAGGGCATGAATTACTTTTTTTATTACCTCCATAATTGATGACATTCTACCTGTCACCAATATAGTGCTATCATTACGGTAGAAGACAAGGGGGATAACGGTGAGACGGACCGACAGATTGATGGCGATCTTGATTGCGCTGCAGCAGAAGCCGGCAACCGCGCAAGCGCTGGCGGATAAATTCGAAGTGACGAAACGCACGATCATGCGGGATATGCAGGCGCTATCCGAGATGGGCGTCCCCTTGTTCGCTACGACCGGACCAACAGGGGGCTTTCAGCTTATGGATGGTTTTCAATTGCCGCCGTTGCAGTTGGATTTCCATGAAGCGTTAACCGTCATGTTCGCGTTGCGAACGTTGGAGAGGATGTCGGACACTCCGTTCCGATACGGGCGATGGACGGTAGTGGACAAGTTGAAGGCGATTTTGCCGGAACAGACGTTAAGCGAGATCGAACCGCTATTGTCGGTCGTTGAAGCCGAAGTTCCGCAGCGTAACGTTAAAACGCCTCATTTGTCCGAATTAATGTCGCATACGGCCGAGTCGCGATGGATTCAGGTGAAGTATCGATCCGAGAATCACGAGCGTTGGCTTAAGCTGCTTCCTCGTAAAATATACGCTGCGCACGGGTTCTGGTACTGCGAAGCTTATTCGGTTACGCATGAAGCGGAGCGAACGTTCCGCGTCGATCGAATGGCATCCGTTCAAGCGTTGGAAGAGGTCGATGAATTTACTCGTAGCCTCGCTCAGCGGACGAAAACTAGCGTGCAACAACCATCTAGCACGCGCATAATCGCAAAACTAACGTATCGCGGAGCGCTGCTTGCCGAACAAGATACGCATATTGGCGAACTCGTCAAACAGGTGGGTGACGAATCGTGGGAGCTGGATTTTCAATGTCCCGTCTCGGAGTGGGAGTGGGTTAAGCAGTTTTTCTTCACGCTGGGCTTGAATGCCGAAGTAATCGAGCCGGTTACGTTGAGAGCTGAGATCGCGGAGATGGCAAATAGACTTCGGAGTCAATATGCGAACGATAATTAAAGGAGGGTGCTTAGGGTGAACAACGGGACAGTGCTAGAACAAGCGAAGTCATTCCTGTACAAGAACGGACGGTTGCTGGATCGCAGGAGATACGAATATCATTTCGAAGGCGGCTCGGCAGAAGCGGTCATCGATGCACTTCGCGCGTATCAAAATCCGGACGGCGGATTCGGCAACGCGCTCGAGGCGGATATCAGGTGCCCGTATAGCCAGCCTGTTCCGATCGAGATGGCGTTGCATGTCATGGATGAGGTTGCATTGTACGCACCGGATGTGCTGGATGGAATTATACGATATTTACGCGGGATTACGCTGCCGGGCGGTGGGCTTCCGTTCGTATTCCGCAGTGCGAGCGAGTATCCTCATATGCCTTGGTGGAAAACGGATCGTGACGACGTTGCCTCCATTAATCCGACAGGGTTGGTTATGGGCTTGCTTAGCAAACAGACAACGAACACGGCGATTTTCGAAGAGCATTGGTTTTTGAAAAACGTGGCGTATGTCTGGAGCGTCATAGATAACGAGCAGCCTAGCGGATATCAGGACGGCATTCATTGGATCGTATTTTTGCAGCATGCTGCGGACCAAGAACGAGCACTCCCTCAATTGGCTAAGATTGACGATTGGCTTCAACGTCCAGAGACGATCGAGCGCGATACCGAAGCGGAAGGTTACGTGCACAAAGTATTGGATTGGGCGCCTGCTCGTAACAGCTATGCGGCCAAGGCGATCGCTGCGGACGACTTGAATCTGCATCTAGAGGCGCTTGTTCGTCAACAACAAGACGACGGCGGTTGGCCGATTTGTTGGCCGACGGTGAGCCCGGGCGCCGAGACGGAATGGCGCGGATGGGTGACGGTGGAACGATTGAAAACTTTGAAATCTTATGGGATGTTATAATAAGGGAAAATCGTAAGCTTGAAGTCTAATGGAGGCGTTAAGGGAATGGCGATTGCGCAAGTGACGATCGTTCCGCTCGGTACCGGAACAACGAGCGTAGGAGATTACGTCGCGGCCGTATACAAGGTGCTCGAGCAAGCAGGGGAGGGCGTCAAATACGAGTTGACCCCAATGAGCACGATTATCGAGGGCGAGCTGGATGAGCTGCTCGCGATCGTACGACGGATGCACGAGGTTCCGTTCGAGAATGGCGCGCTGCGGGTGTCGACGACGTTGACGATCGATGATCGGAGAGATAAGGTCGGTACGATGGAGCAAAAAATGCGATCTGTCGAGAGCAAGCTGAATGGCTAAGTGGATGGACGAAAACATATTATTTGACAAATGTATACGTAACAATAATTATGTAAACCAATAGTGTAGGGGAGCTTATACGATGCAAACGACGATGAAAGTTGAACAATACGATGAAGCCGTGAAGGCGATCCGGGAAATCGGCATTTTACCTTTGTCGCCGCTTTTTCCGGAGTATCCTTCCTTAGAAAGCCTCACGAACAAAGCCGACTGGTATACGGAAACCGATCGGGATCCGTGGCTGTGGCGAGCTCGTTTTCCGGCGGACGGCGTTGCCGCATACGGCAAGTTTTTCAAGAAAAAGTCGATTCTGATCGCTCGCGAGCTCGTTCCGGCCGTAAAGTCGATTATCGGCCAATCCGCAAGCATGCAGCAACGATATGCGGACGGATTAGTTTCAAAAACGATGTTAGATTTGCAAGCGTTAATCGAAGTGAATCCGGGCATCGAGACGCGTGCTTTAAGGAAGCTCAGCGGTTTGGACGCAACCGAACACAAGAAAGCTTACGATCAAGCGATTACCGAATTGCAAGCCGGCATGGATATCGTAATATCCGGCGTCAAACAACGCTTGAACGACAACGGCGACAAAAACGGCTGGAACAGCACGTCATTCGAATCCGCCGATCATTGGCTCACGGCCAACCAGATCGATACGAATCCGATCGACGTTAACGAAGCCAAACGTTTCGTTCATGACTGGCTGCAACCAATATGCAATGCCGATGCGCTGAAAATGTTTAATAAGTTGCTTGGATTGACGTAAGAGAACCGAATGAGAATCATATTGAAGTACGTTTCTACATATTCGAAAACAATGGGAGCAACGTCGATGTAAGCCCAAGCCGGCGTTGCTCCCGTATTTATACTATAGACATTTTCACAAAACCCGTATTTTATACACATGTCAATAATAAATAGTTTGTTATGTCGAAGGACAAGAACTAAAAAGTAGTTCTTAGTCCGCATATAAAAATCGCGCCTCCCCACAACTCCGGTGCCAAGGTTGCTGCCCCATCATACCCAAGCCTGCGAAATACAAACTCCAGATCACCGCCGGCACGAAGACTGCCCGATACTGCCATGCAAAAGGATTATTGTACTTGTTTAGTCGTAACAACAAGTCCCCTACAATGCCACTGAACATCAAGATTGCGATCGTTCTAATATCCTGAAGCCTATCGAGAATCCCCATTAAGACCGCTTTGAACGCGAAATAAAAGTTTACTGTGCCAAACGGAAGTTTCTAACGTCGGAGCGTGAAAATCACCGGCACCATCAGAAGCATCGTTGTTATCAGAAAATCGACAATCGCTCGTGCAAATGTTCTTGTCTTCCGACATCTTCGGATAAGTGTCGGCGTCGTTACCGCTAACCTTGCCGAGTGTTTACATAGTATCATGATACTTATTTCGTCGTTGCTCACTTCCATTATGTTCTAGTGGGCGGCTCTATTCTGGGCATTTTCTCGGGCTTGCATTACTGGTGGCCTAAGATGTTCGGTCGAATGCTGAACGAAGGACTGGGCAAGCTGACGTTCTGGTTATTCTTCATCGGCTTCCATATGACTTTCTTCGTTCAACATTTTCTCGGTTTGCTGGGGATGCCCCGTCGGGTTTCGACTTACCTGCCGAATCAAGGCTTCGACCAGATGAACGTTATTAGCTCCATCGGTGCATTCCTAATGGGCATCGGAACCATCGTATTCGCCGTTAACGTCATCATCTCAGGGATAAAAAAAACCACTGTACCGAACGATCCTTGGGAAGACGGACGGACACTAGAATGGTCGATCCCGTCTCCACCGCCTGAATATAACTTTAAACAAATTCCGATCGTCCGCGGTTTAGACGCCTGGTGGAAGGAAAAAACAGAAGGCTACAACGAGATGCCCCCTTCGGAGCCGGTCGGTCCCATCCATATGCCTTCTCCTTCCATCCTTCCGCCGATCATGAGCATCGGACTGTTCATCGCAGGTTTCGCGTTTATATACGAACGTCATTGGCTCGCCATCGGAGGCATTCTCGTAACTTTTGCGTGCATGTTTGCCCGCTCTGTGTTTGACGACCATGGACTCCATATCTGTCCGGAAAATGAGGAGATGCACGAATGAGCGCATATAAAACAAACAAACAAACAAACAAACAAACGGACATCTTCCTCACGTGGAAGTCGTCACTTATGCAAAGTGCACAGCAGTTAGAGATGCAGGTAAAGCTCCGCTCTATGTGGGCGACCCTGGATATTCCACTAAGTTAGATTGCGATAAAGATGGCGATGCTTGCGAATAAAACCGTCTGTCCTGAGAAAATAAAGTCTTAGACTGGAGTTCTTGATTTTACGCGGTTTATGGGACGTAAAACCGAGAGTCCTCGAATTAAGAGCGGCAGCCTAGGACGAGAAATAAAGTCCTAGACTGCCGCTGTTTTATTTAACTAACTTATCCGTTAGCATTCCTGTAGAGCGTTAATTTTGAGTTTTGCAAAAAAAACGAGCGCCTCGGTAAGATGGGAATACGCAACGGGTCATAGCCCTTAAAGTCAACGTAGCTTTTCAATTGTAAATTTTCATTATTTGGACAATCAAATACCTTCATAGCTACATTCAACGGATGGTGTGTTCTCATTTTTTTGAGCGCGCGACGTTTTTTTATTGTATTATACGGACAATCATATACAGGTAATTTTGCAACGGAATTTTTAAGAATGCATTCAATTTTTCCATTCGAATCGTACACATTAAAATTAAATGCAATTTTGGGGAAACTAATTACTTTCATTTGGACAATATTGTTCCAGTTTGGAACTTTTAATTCAAGGGTACCTTTGTGTGCTATTTCAAGCCATTCCTTAAAGAAGCTAATACAAAATTCAGCTGTCACTCGGTTTAGCAACCAATTAACTGCAGCTTCTTGCTTGTCCAAAGTTAAAGTAGAGTAATCTAAGAATCTCAAGCGGTAATACTTTAATTCATCATGTATAAGTTTTGTGGCAAATTCCAAACCATAAAGTTTGGGAAGCTTGATTTCATCACCTCTTGTTTGTCGATAAAA
The DNA here is from genome assembly GCF_042655785.1 of Cohnella yongneupensis. Taxonomy (NCBI): domain Bacteria; kingdom Bacillati; phylum Bacillota; class Bacilli; order Caryophanales; family Paenibacillaceae; genus Cohnella; species Cohnella yongneupensis. Next base: position 15,044 of record NZ_JBHSNC010000007.1, on the reverse strand, counting down.
ATATTCTAATTTAAGCAAAGATTTGCGCCAAAAAACATAAGCGTAAGCATATGGACAAATTGGAGGGAAATCCTCCCCATCTTCTTTTTTTAATTCCATTAAGCTTTTAATACAGCAAATTGGATGATCCGTATTTATCGCCAATGGATGGTTTCTTAATTAACTAATGGGGATAAAATTAAAAATAAAACGCAGGTGAGAAGATGGAATACAATAAGAACCCCCAAGCTAGGCCAACTCTGCAAAATATTAAACCCTACTCGCCAGGGATGCCAATCTGGGAAGTACAAGAACGATTCGGTCTGACCCGTGTCATTAAGTTGGCCTCAAATGAAAATCCTCTAGGCCCATCGCCAATAGCCGTTGAAGCTATTCAACGCATGCTTCCGGAGCTCCATCGATACCCTGATGCAGATACGTCTAAGCTTCGTAAAGCCATAGCATATGAAAAGGGTATATCGTTTGATCAAATAGTCGTTAGTAATGGTGGCGATGAATTAATTAAACTTGTATCGGAAGCGTATCTCGAAACGGGAGACGAAGTTATTGTCCCTTCTCCCTCGTTCAGCGAGTACGAATTTGGAGCGCACTTAATGGGAGCCGAAATTATAAAAGTTCCGCTCACCGTCGACTACCATTACGATCTTGAAGCGATTATTAGGGCAATAAGTCCCCGTACAAAACTGATATATCTATGTTCACCTAATAATCCCACAGGTACCTACATGACAAGGCAAGAGTTAAGCCTTTTGCTGGAATCCTTACCTAAACATATTCTCGTAATGTTTGACGGTGCATACAGCCAATACGCAACTGCTAGTGACTATACAGATGGGATAGAGTTTGTAAAAGAGGGCTACTCTCTTATCGTTCTACAAACTTTTTCGAAAATATATGGGCTTGCGGGTATCCGAGTGGGATTCGGATTAGCTTCATCAGAGATTATTTCTCATATATTAAAAGTTAAAGAACCGTTCAACGTTAATGCATTAGCACAGGCAGCAGCCTTGGCGGCGCTCACAGATAAAGAGCATATTGAAATGTCCAAATCAATAAACCATAACGGACTGTTCCAAATGTATCTTCACTTAAATGAACTAGGGCTTTCTTATATTCCGAGCATGAGTAATTTTTTGATGATTAAGTTAGGTGCTAACGCAAAATACGTCTACGAAGCACTGATGAGCAGAGGTGTCATTGTTCGTTACGGAGGCTCCTGGAACCTTCCCGATCATATTCGCGTTTCGGTTGGAACACATGAAGAAAATGCGATCTTCATCGATCAATTGCGGACAATTCTGCAAGAGAGCGAAATAACCAACGGATAATATAGAGTGATATTCGAAGTGATATCGAAGAAAAAACCTTGGCCTTGGCCAAGGTTTTTCATCTCTTGAGGATGCCGAGAATTAGAGCCATTAGATTATAGCGCGGACCCTTCTCTTCGCGAAGGTGCATGAAGAACAGTAGTTGTACGGCAAATTGCAAAACCGCCGCGGCCAAGATAACGATCATGCCCGCTATCCCCGTCATCCAACTGTTTAAGATCACCAGTATCGGAATAATCGTTAGAACAATGGAGAGTGTGAATCCTGTTGCGTATTCCTTGAATGATCCGTGTATGCCATACCTAGTGCAATGGCTGTGGCTATCATGCGTACTCATCTCACATCACCCCCATCAAATAAACGATTGAAAATACGAAAATCCACACCGCGTCAAGAAAGTGCCAGTAAAGGCTCGTGATTTGAACCTTGCGTTCCCTTACAGGCGTTATTCCGTGCCGCCTTAGCTGTACGATTAGCCCGAGTATCCAGAAGAAACCGACGGACACGTGAAGTCCGTGAGTGCCCACGAGTGTGAAAAAACCCGATAAGAACGCGCTTGTACGGATGGCCTTCCGAAACAAGATTTTGAAATTCGGTTACCTCCATCCCGATAAAACAAGCTCCGAGCAAAATGGTGACGGCCAACCAGCCAATTAGCCCCTCTCGGCTCCCTTTATTCATGGCCAGAACGGCTAATCCGCTCGTAAAGCTACTCGTTAGCAGGATGAACGTCTCGGCGATGACGCCAGGCATTTCGATAATGTCCTTCGGTCCCGGCCCGTTTGCCGTACTGTCCTTCAAGACGACGAATGTCGCGAACAAGACGGAGAACAGAATACAGTCTGTAATTAGGAACAACCAAAAACCGAATTTACGCAGTTCCTCCAGATCGTGATGTCCGTCCTCATGCATGATTTCGTGGTATGTACCTTCGGCGAAATGTGCCATCAGACCGTCCTCCTCCCTGCGGCTTCTATGCGTTTGATTTCATCCACGGGGATATAATAATCAGAATCGTAATTGAACGAATGTGCGCGTTTCTCGGGATGATGATTTTATCCCCTTCAGAGCATACCGATAAAATCATAGCCATGATCGCGGAGCTCGTACCCTGTACCGAGTAGAACGTATGATCGGCATCGAACACATTGGCAGCCAGCTTCTGAGCTTGATCGATAATTCCCGAAGGCTGATGTAAATCATCAAGTGGATAGATGTTAATCAAATCTATAGACAATGCATTCTTCCCTATAAATCCGCCGAAATCAGAATCCACTCCGACACCTTGCTTATGACCTGGAATGTGGAATTGGATGGGAGCGCGCGCTGCATGTTTGACAAGTTCAGTGAATATCGGAGTTTCTTGTTGGTTCACGCTTATCTTGTACCTCCTTAGATAAAATCAACGTTAAGTTTAGAGCAGAAAACACGATAGCGTCGCCATCCAGTTACATCTGAATGTATACCAACCAATTCGATTTAAATGGATGAGCCACCGTGCCCTGAATTTCTCAACTATGCCGATATTTACGTTATTTGGTCCAAGCATGGTCCTCATACTGGTGTTCATAAAAAAAACGCCTGATCAATAGGCGTCTGCAGAAGTAATGACTACTAATTTATTATCTAGATAAAAGTACAATGAATATGGTTAGCACAACGACGATACAGACAATATATATACCAGTTAATTTAGCCATTTTTGCACTAGTGCGGTTAAATAACCTTTATTCTCTTCATGATTACTTTTTGAATTTCCGATCATGATTGTTGCAACAATCCCCGCTACCATAACAAGGATGACAATCCCTAATAACCAAAGCATAATTTGTCCCACCTTTCTGCTTACATCTGGAAGTAGCCAGTTGGTACCTTTTTTCAATTCATGCAGGAAAAATCTTTACTTTTATTAAAATATACCCGATCCCCAAAGCCCAAACAGGGGTTGATAAGCCAAGCCCATCGATATGAAGTGCGGCAATCAAAAATGTGATAAGTGCAGGAATTATTCCGTCTCTGTATGAAAGTGCGCTTCTCAGTCCCTTAACAAATAAGCCTAATAGCGAAAATCCAGTGATAATCGATATAAACGGAGACGGCAATAAAATTATCAGGTCTAATACCCTCCATGCAAAGAAACCATAACTAATTACAATGATGCCCGAAATGACCGCCGCCCAATACCTTTTTTCCTTAGGACCAGCTTCCGGACTGCTGCATAGGGCGCTCATCATCCCTCCAACATTTGCAGCATTCCCCCCACATAGGCCGGCAATGATGCTTGCCAGACCTGAACCAATTAATACTTTATTTACAGGGGGTTCAAACTGATGGCTTTTGATTGCTGCCAAGGCTACGGCGAGATCGTTACTTAGAATCAGGAGGGCCATAGGAACTGAAATTATACAAAATCCCGACCATGTGAATTGTGGGATGACCGGTATTGGAGCAATGAATTCTGCAGATACTATTGGCGAAATCCGGTATTCTAAACATAGTCCAATAACACCCATTAGAAGTGCCCATAATGACGGTGGTAATACTCTAATCACCCTTGGCATGATAAAGTATCCAATTGTAGCCATTATGAATGCTAACGGTAGTTTAATGCCTGCCGGACCCATTTTGAAGATGTATGGAAGGAGCAGCCCAGCAAGTAAGGCATCAATTAAGTTCTTAGGCAGATGTTCCATAATTTTTGTAAACAATCCAGTACTTCCTGCGAACAAAATCAATGCCCCAGACAAAACAAATGCTCCCGTTAATTCCGGAAAAGAAACATGCGCAGCTGTTGTACATAGAAACGCGGTAGCCGTAATAGAGTGTGCTCCAGCAAAAGGTATTTTATATTTAATTGTTAAGAATAAATTCAAAAGACCACCAATGACGTATGCGGCAGTAAGCCAGGAGACTAACTCTGCACGCGATAAATCAAAAACATCTGCCGCTTGGACAACCATGACAGCCCCACTGGTACAAGCCAATAAGGCAGACATAATACCCACTGTTAACGATTTCGTCCCCGTGATTACCCCTCCAAACAGACTAAAGTAAGAAACTTATGCAGACACTATATTAATAAAAAGGCTCCGACAAAGAACCATCCAATTGGAACGAAGTCTAACCATCCATGTTCACGAATTAGTCGGATTATAAGGCCACTCCGATAATATATGGGTAATTGAATAAATCTCAACAGTGATATGATAGTAGTATTATTTAAAGATTCAAGGAGACTTCGTTATGTGGAAGCCTGATCGAGATAGTAATAAACCGATCTATGAGCAAATCGCAGATTATTTAGAGCGCAGGATCTCATATGGGGAGTTTCCCCCTGGGAGCTTACTCCCCTCCGAGAGAAAATTGGCTGAACAGTTAGGCGTTAACCGGAGTACGATTATTGCTGCCTTTGCGGAGTTGCGCTCCCTCGGTATTATTGAAAGTCGCACAGGCAGCGGAACTCGAGTTAATAAAACTAAATGGGGAGCCACTCCGAAGCATACGCCAAATTGGAGACGATTTGCGGAGGGAGGCAACTTTCTACCGAACTTACCATTCTTGAGAAGAATCAGGGAGGCTCTCATACAGAATCCGACTTTAATTGATTTCGCCAGCGGGGAGCTGTCGGCTGATCTAGCCCCCACCAAAGAAATCGCTGAATTAATGAATAATTATGAATATACTTCTTATCTGGGCTACGACAATCCTCAAGGCTCTACTCTCCTTAGACAGGCTTTAGTTGAGTATTTAGCGAAATATCGAGGAATTCAAACAACTGAATCATCGATACTCATCACATCGGGTTCCCAACAATCTTTATATCTAATTACACAGTGTCTCCTATCACCTGGAGATGCGGTTGCCATAGAAGATCCTTCTTATTGCTACTCCTTACCTATGTTCCAATCAGCGGGACTTCGATTGTTCCGTCTTCCCGTGGATGCTGAAGGAGCGCAGGCTGAGGATATTAGAGCCTTATATAAAAAGCATAGGATCAAGATGCTGTTTCTAAACCCAAACTACCAAAATCCTACAGGTGCGGTTCTAAGTGATGAACGTCGCAAGCAATTTCTCGATGTTACGAGTGAACTGGGACTTCCGATTGTTGAAGATGATCCGTTTAGCTTAACTTCGTACGATGGTGAAGCGCCCCTTCCGCTTAAAGCCAAAGATTCCGCGGGCGCAATTCTCTATATTGGCTCCTTCTCCAAAATTGCTGCATCCGGCTTGCGAATCGGTTGGATGGTGGCGCCGCATTCCATTGTAGAAAGGCTCGCCGATGCGAGACAGCAAATGGATTTTGGCTTGAGTATTATTCCACAGCAAGTAGCTGGGCAATTTATAAAATCATCCTATTTTGAACCTCATTTAGATCGTTTGCGTATGGAATTGCGGTTTAAGCGGGATTTATTGATCGAAGCTTTAGAACAGGAACTCCCCAGTGCAGCACAATACACCATTCCTCAGGGTGGTCTTCATCTGTGGTGTAAATTTAACAACCAGATTAACGATAGCAAGCTACTGGACGAGTCGATTAAAAAGGGTGTCGTTTTTGTACCAGGCAGTGTTTATGGGTCAGACTCAGGATTTGTTCGTTTTACTTTTGCGAGACCCAAAGCTGAGGACATCCGTTTGGGCATCTCCCATTTTAGTAAAGCGATTAGGGAATTAGATTTGAATGTATAAGTAATCTGACAGTGCGCAGGAAGCGAAACCCTACGAGCGTGTTCAATTTTTATATAACTTTTCCTCAAGATTGACCAAATTGGATGGTGTAAAGTTTATTAAAATTGGATGGTGTTGAATGAATCGTAGTCCATTATTCTTTACTCGAGCAGATTTGATGATGCATTGATTCCATCAAAAAAGGGTGTATATATGAATACCGGACTATTGCTAATAGCTGTCGTTGTAGTCATGATTATAGGTTTTGCTGCCACTTTAATGGTTGGTTTCTCGAAACAGAACAAGAATGAGAACCCTGGATACGGGCAGGGAACTAAAAAAAAGTGGGCGCGGATAGGTTGGTTATATGTCCTGTGCGTAATAATTGCTTTGTCCGTATTTCTTTACCTTGTTAATCGCTAGAATTATGGAGGTGTACCGATATGTTTTATATCATTTTTCTTTTTGCTCTTATGTTCTCTGGAGTCTTAATACTGATGCTTGCGGGAAAAAGTATCATAGATTCGGAACAGTAACTAATAACTTGCTTTAAATAATCAGATAGGCTGCCATTGCGGCAGCCTTATCTCGTTAAATATGAACAAAAGTGTGATACGAAGACACAGTTCCTAGGCTTGGTAGCGTTATTTGTGCAATAGTATTTATGCGCCAACAATTGATGCTCCGATAATGTCATTCACTTTGAACCACTCGCCGTCGATGATGAACCTCCTGCTGTATGGATCAACTCGTTCAACCACGCCGATCGCCGAACAATCTTCGAACTCATGAAACATTTTGAATTCTGCTAGTATCCGTAGCCCCAGCGACTCCATAAGTACCCGCATGATTTCATCGCTCTCCTGCTCATCTAGTATCGGCCGCGTTCGTGGCGGATTTAAAATCAATTTGCCGAGTGATATAATGCGCTCTTTGTGCTCAGGCAGCATCATCCGCGATGCTTCCCAGATTCCATTGTCTTCAAGTTTGTGTACCAATATGATCACCCTCTAGAGAATTGGTGTCCTCATTATACACGAACATAAGTTCTCGTATCCATACTAATTTTGCGATAAATCTAAACCGTCACTTTTGGTGTTCAGAAATTCGCAAAATAGTTACCCATGACATTAACGGCAAGTAACGAAAAAAACGGATGCCATTAATTAATGGCATCCGTTGTTCTTCATTTAGTCAGTAGTCACTCCTCATCCAACAGCGCAAGCGGACTAAAGGACTCGTAATGAAAGTCCTCTTTAGGTATATACAGTTGCCGGAGCATCTTAGCGATGCTTTCCATGAAAGGAACGGATCCGCAGAAATAATACTCCGCTTGTTCAGTAGGCTTTATTGATGACAGCACATTCAAATCTATACGTCCATCTTTATCAAACCCTTGGGCCAAACGATCTTCATCCGTTGGTGAATCGTAACAAACATATGACTTCACTCGATTTTTTGATCCGGAAAGCTCGTCGACATGTTTAAGAACCGGTGCCGTTGACTTTACGATTTCAATCGTTTTGGTATCGAGCATGTGAGCAGACAACCCCTCTTCTGGTTGATTGTTTCCAGTGTATTGTTGCTTAGCTGAGTCCCTGTTATTCCTTCAATGTGATGTGGAGTTAAATTGAAAAGGCAGTGATCAATCTGGTTCGGGTGTGAGCGCTTTCTGTTTCAGGTTCGTTACCCATTTGCGGTAAACGATGTAAGTTCTTGACCTCTGTCGGGAAACAATGTAAGTTCTTGTCTTGGGCAAAGGACAAGAACTTACATCTATAAAACAAAAACTCCGCGCAGCGCGCGGAGTCTAATCAATGTATGTTCTTGTCCTTCTACATAGTTAGATTAATATTAATCCCCGATTTGGGCTTAACAGCAGCATTTTGATTTCGTGGCAACGCTATTGTTAGATGTTCCGCTTTCGCAATAATTTTGCAAGTCGACACTGCAAACTCCAGTTTCCGGCAAATCCAATTCTATGTTCGTTGCTGATTCCCAGTCACCTGACAAGGCAGCAACGATCGATCGCACTTGCTCGTATCCCGTAGCCATTAGGAACGTTGGCGCTCGGCCGTAACTTTTAGATCCGACGATATAAAAGTTGGTTTCAGGCTGCCGTAACTCCCTTTCCCCATGCGGCCGTACGGTTCCACAGCTGTGGACATTTGGATCAATAAGCGGACCGAGTACGTTTACGCTTTCTAAGGCTGAGTCGATGTCAATTCTGATTTCTCTTAGAAAACTTAAATCTGGTCTCGATCCTGTATTACTGATTATTTCATCAATGCCTTCGATTCGAAGAGTTTCCCCATTCTTTTTGCCGATAACCGTGATATGTCCCTCATCATTCGTGAAGCTCTGGATGTTGAAAGCGGTCTGTACTGCTACTTTACCCGATTCCACGAGCCTTTGAAGACGTATGCCAAGCGCCCCGCGTTCCTGAAGACTATCGCTCTCTTTGCCGCCATATACATCTTCTACTTTAGGTTTCCGGATGATCCAGACTATGCCGGTTGACGGTTCCTGCTCTTGTAGACGTTCAAGATCAAGCAAGGCATTGATGGCGGAGTGACCACTGCCGACGACAAGGACTTTCTTGTTGGCGTATTGTTCTCTTTGATTTCCCAAAACATCAGGTATGCTGTAAGTGATTTTGTTGTTCAATGCAAGTTCATCCTCAGTCCAAATCCCTTCGGAATTCGCCGGATTGGGGCTGGACCAGGTTCCAGAAGCATCTATTACCGCTTTTGCTTCGTATGCGATTCGCTTACCATCCTTATCAACATACAGAACGAACGGCAATGTATCGCGACCTGCTGTTTTCAGTTTGTTTATACCTTTACGGCCTACGGCGACAACTTTGGAATCGTAGTGAACGTAAGGTTTGATTTGAGGTAATTTAGAAAGAGGATCAAGATACTGTTTCACCAGATCATCCCCTGTCGGTAGAGTTGTATCTATGGGTGCTTTCCAGCCATGAACCTCAAGCAGTTTCTTAGCTGCCTTATCGATGTTATACTGCCATGGAGAAAAGAGACGAACGTGACTCCATTGTTGGATATTCCCCGCCACTTGACTTGCCGCCTCGAAGAGCACAAATGATTCTCCCTTTGCTATCAGGTTGGCAGCCGCAGCTAATCCTACTGGTCCGCCACCGATAATGGCGACAGGTAACTTTCTGTTGTCGTGTAATGGAGTCGATTTCTGATCTTCGCATCCACACGCGCTCTGTTTGACAGCATTCATATTTACCGTAGACTTACAGCATTCACTCATAATTGTATCCTCCCAATTTTGATAATCAATTTTTTTTGATTAATTGAGCGTAAATAAATAACTTAACAGCAATTGCAGCATGGTTGAGCAACAGTGAGGTTTACATTTAAAGGCTTCCTACCCAAAAGCTTCGCGAAGCTCGAAAACCTTGAGACTGTTTCACTCTTTGTGGCCAAGAAGTACCACGCATGACGAGATTCGTTTTGAATCTCGCGCTCCTTTTCAATCATGAGTTTCTCGACAACATAAGGGTTAAAATTCATTTAACTCCCTCCTATAATCAATAAAATTTGATTTATTCAACAGACGAAAGCATTAACAGCAATCGCCTGGGAGAATACTGTCTTTACGGAAGATGCAGCATAATTCCGGAGAAAGTAGCGCGTTCACCTCAGATGGATTGAGCTCGTAATAGCTCCATGTCCCTCTTGTTTCTTTAGTTATGAGTCCTGCATCCAGCAGAATCTTCAAATGATACGACAGTTTGGATTGCGGCATATCAACGATATCTGACAGATCGCATACGCATGTATTACCTCTTTGAGTGAGTTCATACATGATCTGCAGGCGCTTCTGATCAGCTAAAGCCTTGAACTTCGCCTCATACTTTGAGAAATCAACTGGTGTTGAAGTCCGATCGATAACTGGGAGTTCTTTAATCATGTACTCTTCCCTCCATCTGTTTAATCAATTTATTTTGATGTACTCATCCTAACATGGAGATATGACAAAAGCAACCAGTTAATCAAAAATAATTGATTTAAAAACGGGGATTAGTGATTTGGGGTTTACCTCCAACCTTAAAATAAGTGCGAACTAATATAAATGTTTACTTATGTTACGAAATGTGTATAATTCAATTTGATCCATAGTGATAAATGGAAGGTGATTCTGAGTGGAATCAATCGAAGCTATGTCCGAACAATTAAAGCTCATCTCAGACAAAAGCAGGCTTACTATTCTCGCTTGTCTTAAGGAAAAGGAGATGTGTGTTTGCGATATCGTCGAGATTCTCCAAACGACTCAGCCAAACGTAAGTCAGCATCTAAAACGCTTAAAAATTGGCGGATTAGTCAATGAAACTCGGCGAAGTCAATGGATTTATTACTCTTTAAACGTGGAAGACAAACCTCACCTAAAGCAGGTGATTGACCAACTTCCCTCCATGAAAGAACAAATCAACGCGACTCCATCGCAAAGCTGCGATTAATTCGGGGGTTACTATGCTGGCACTTGCCTCAATCATATTTCTGATTACTTTGATATTTGTTATCTGGCAGCCCAAAGGGCTTAATATCGGCTGGTCTGCATGCGGCGGCGCGATCATCGCGCTAATCTGTGGAGTCGTAAACTTTCATGATGTATGGGATGTTACGCAAATCGTATGGAACGCTACGCTTGCGTTCGTGGCTGTCATCTTGATTTCATTGATTCTTGATGAGATTGGGTTCTTCGAATGGGCTGCCTTGCACATGGCCCGTACTGCTAGAGGAAATGGCACTTTGATGTTCGTGTACGTCGTGCTGCTTGGAGCCGCTGTAGCGGCGTTTTTCGCCAACGACGGCGCAGCTTTGATTTTGACTCCGATCGTACTTGCAATGGTTCGAGCACTTAAGTTCGACGATCGAATGATTTTACCGTTTATTATGGCAAGTGGATTTATTTCGGATACCGCTTCATTGCCATTAGTGGTAAGTAACCTGGTGAATATCGTCTCTTCGGACTTTTTCGGCATCGGATTCGTTCAGTACGCCGGCAGAATGATCGTACCAACAATGTTTTCGGTGGTTGCAAGTTTGGCCGTTCTTTACTTATATTTCCGTAAAAGCATTCCGAGTCAATATGACCTGACCCAACTGAAAAAACCTCGAGAAGCCATTAAAGACGTACGCCTATTTAAGATTTCATGGGTTGTACTGGCGGTGCTTCTGATTGCCTATCTGGCGAGCGAATTCATCCATATGCCGGTGTCAATTATCGCGGGCATTGTAGCGCTAATCTTCTTGCTACTTGCTCGTAGAAGCCCTGTAATTCATACTTGGAACCTTGTGAAAGGCGCTCCATGGGCAGTCGTTGTCTTCTCCATCGGCATGTATGTCGTCGTATATGGGCTTCGTAATGTCGGATTAACGGACGAGCTTGGCAAAGCTTTTCAATGGGCAGCTGATCAAGGTCTATTCCTAGCTACGGTCGGCGGTGGGTTCATTGCAGCTATTCTATCTTCTATCATGAATAACATGCCGACGGTTATGATCGATGCTCTTGCAATTAAAGGAACATCCACTGAAGGCGTTATTCGCGAGGGCTTGATCTATGCGAACGTTATCGGATCCGACCTAGGGCCGAAAATAACGCCGATCGGATCGTTAGCTACCCTCTTATGGCTTCATGTCCTTTCGAACAAAGGCGTCAAAATCGGCTGGGGGTACTATTTTAAAGTCGGGATTGTCTTAACGGTCCCTGTCTTATTCATTACCCTGTCCGGTCTTTATCTTTGGTTGAGGGTCATCAATTAGACGACCAATACATTTAATACACACAAAGGAGTAATAACATGAAACCACTCGTTTATTTTCTTTGTACGGGCAACTCTTGCCGCAGCCAAATGGCCGACGGATTTATGAATGCACTTGGCGGTGACCGATATGAAGTGAAAAGCGCAGGCTTGGAAGCCCATGGCCTTAATCCACGTGCGGTTCAAGTCATGAAAGAAGCTGGCGTCGATATCTCGAACAACACTTCTGACGTTATCGATCCGGAGACGCTCAATCGAGCAACTTTCGTGATTACGCTCTGTGGTCATGCAGACGAACACTGCCCGGTCATTACGAATCCGAATGTCACAAAGTGGCACTGGGGATTTGATGATCCGGCAAAGGCAACCGGTACCGAAGAAGAAATCATGTCGAAATTCCGTTCGACTCGCGATGCACTTAAAGCACGCATCGAACAGTTCCTTCGTGAGGGTAAATAATTATGACTTCAGTTAAAAGGATGCACGTAGCCATAAATTGTACGGATTTAGATAAATCCCTCTCCTTCTATCGCAGCTTCTTTGGCGCTGAGCCCCAAAAGGTTAAGGAGAAGTACGCTAAATTTGAACTGGATAACCCGGCACTTCATTTCTCCTTGAACGTACGTCCTTTCGAGAAAAACGGTGTGTTGAATCACCTCGGTTTTCAAGTCGATAACACGGAAGACGTTCTTGCTATGGGTAAACGTTTACGGCAGTCGAATTTGCTGTTGATCGATGAAATGAATACGACTTGCTGCTATGCCGTTCAAGATAAGGTTTGGGTTTATGATCCGGACGGAAACGCTTGGGAAATCTTTTATACTAAAGCTGATTCCGAGTTCGAATCTGCAGGCGAGACCCGTGATCTCTCCTTATGTTGTGCGCCTCCCTCCAATCCAACTGAAATAACACTAATGAATTTCCGTAAAAAATAAAAACGGTCGATTGGAGAGATTCGTCTTGGAACGTAACTATCATTCTCTTTACGATAACAAAATCTTCATGGGTGGAGCAGCCGACGTTGAGGAGATGGAGAAAAACGAAATGATCGACGTCGTAATCGATCTTCGCGGAGAAGCAACGGGATGTGCTTACCATCAGTCCCAAGCCGAGTGGATACAGATCCCTCTTGGAGATAATTCAACCGAAAGCCACCACTGTGGAGGCGGAAAAGGCAGAACGGGTACGGTTGCAGCTGGTACGCTTTTGGCTCTTGGACTAGTTAGCGATCTCGAGGATGCTGAAGCACGGGCGAAAAGCATCCGTCCAGTGATTGATATTAAACCGGTGCAGAAAGAAGCGTTAGCAAAGATCTTTACTACATAAGAAATGTAAAACAAAGAGGAATGCACACTATGCATTCCTCTTTGTTGCTATATGTCTTTGTAACTCAAAACCACCGAAGGAGTTTAGTCAATTCCAACCACTGTACTTCTCCGTTCTAACAACAATACGTCTCTCCATCTATCGTCCATCTTTCCAAGTCGCTCTCTTCGACCGACGACTTGAAATCCGTGCTTCATATGCAATTTAACGCTAGACTCGTTTTCGGGAAAAATGCCTGCTTGTAAGGTCCAGAATCCGTTCTTCTCGGAGTATCTAACTAGCTCGTTCAGTAAATCAGAACCTACTCCATTCCCCCGGACGTCTTCTTTTACATATACACTGACTTCTGCGACCCCTGAATAGACGCATCTTGAGGAAATTAAGCTCAACGATGCCCATCCAACCACTATTCCATCTTGTACACATACCAAACTGCTGTCTAATACATGGCCGTTAAACCAACTCTCTTGCGTCGGGGCTTCGGTTTGAAATGTAGCATTCCTTGTTCGAATTCCTTCTTCATAGATTGATTTAATTGCGTCCCAGTCATGCTCGGCGACTAATCTTAGTTCCCGCATAAAACCACTCCAGTCGAGTATTGGTTTGAAAGCTCTTATAGAGAAGGTGAACAGCTATTGGAACATTGGTTCATGGCGTTACTAAGGAGTACAACATAACGACGATCTTTCGGATCTGAATCTTCAAAGCCCATTACGTGAAATCTTCTTGGTTGATTATTGTACTGTACATATTTATTTTATGTTTAAATGATGGCCGGCCACCTTCTAAGTAATTAATAATATGCTTTGTTATTTTTTGATCTGTGGGGTATCCTGTCTTCTCTATCCATCCCTTAATATTATCAGAATCAAGGACAATAACTTGTTCAGCATCCGCATTTGTGACAATAGTTGAAATGTGTGTTACTACAATTACTTGACGATTATTTTTAATCTGTCTTAAGCTAGTAACCAAATTTTTATAGATATACTGGTTATCCAAATTATCTTCTGGTTGATCAATTATCAAAGGAGTGTTGTCATTTGTATAATTCCCATATTCAAAAATAAAAGTGAGTATTGCAACAACCTTTTGACCCAATGAAAGTTGCGTTACATCTTTTAGTAAGGGTCCTAAAGTATCAACTTGTTCTTTTGAATTAACATTGAACAAGAGAGAAAAATCATCGATCACTTCAAAATATCTACCGAAACAGAGCTCTAAATTTATCTTGCTTTCCGTTATTTTATTCTTAATGTGTTTATAGATGAGGCTAAGATTCTTAGAACTTACTGGTTGAAGTTCGTCTATTACGCCCCTAATGGATAATTCATTTTGGGAATAGTCACTTATATGAAGCACATGTTCAATTGTTACGAAATCATCATTTAATAGTGAAATAAAGAAATCAATAAAACCCATTCTTTCAACAGCTTCAAATAAAAAACGTTCAACGCCATCCCATGTTAGTTTACTTTTTGCGATATATTCATCCGGATTTGATTGATCTATTAATGGTTCGAGGAAATAAGATAAATCTTTCTCTTTTGGAGAGTAGACAACTTTAAATTGCTTTTCATACTTTGAGTTAAAATAATTTAGTCTTGATTCAATGGTTGTTTTTCTGCTTTTTACGCTTGCATCGATATCAACCAACTTATTCTTTAAATAATTTTTTACTCTAGGTTGACTAGTATACATTAATTCCTTTAGAAACATATCTCGTTCTTCAAAAGGTAGACCATTAAAAATAACTTCTTTTAGAAAATCTCCAATGTTCCCGTGATTAATTTGATCTACAATGTTGTTTATTGCATAGTTTTTTCTATAAACAGACCTTAGAATACTTCTTTTTTCATCATTATTTGTTTCCGCTAACCTACCATGACCGAAATTAGCCGGTAAAAGATGTCCAAACATAGACCGATATA
>NZ_JBHSNC010000006.1:0-115069 GCF_042655785.1 Cohnella yongneupensis | reverse complement strand
CTCGATCGGTAAAATAACTGCTAAGATCGACTGACACAAATACTCCCGAAGGATAGACAGCCGGCCCAGCAACGGCCTCCGGCGTAAAGTTTATCGCATACGTTTTGTCTGCGTACAAGCCCTGACTATCTGTCGCTCGCACCTTGAACGAAGCCGGCATCGTCGGCGTGCCGCCAAGATGCAGAGTCGATCCGTTAATCGATACAGACACTCCGCTTGCAGGATTTGGTGCTTGGATGATCGTAAACCCAACTATGTCGCTCGTGCCGTTTGCATCGAAGAAGCTCGAATATAAGTTGTCTATGCTCGAAGCATAGACGGCACTCGTCGGGTTATAGACGAACACCGACTGCGACGATAGCGCCTCCGGCGCCACATTTTGTCCGGCAAAGCTCACCGTGTTGAGCGCGGTGTAATAGCTGAAGCCGTCAGACGCCCCGATTTGCAATTGATAAGGCGCGACGCTTTCGCTCCAGACGTTCAAAATGCTGCCGCTTATCCAAATCGAGTGCTCGTCGTCGATCGGTGTTACGTAATAGTTCAAGCTGTCTCCGTCTCGATCGGTAAAATAACTGCTAAGATCGACTGACACAAATACTCCCGAAGGATAGACAGCCGGCCTAGCAACGGCCTCCGGCGTAAAGTTTATCGCATACGTTTTATCTGCGTACAAGCCCTGACTATCTGTCGCTCGCACCTTGAACGAAGCCGGCATCGTCGGCGTGCCGCCAAGATGCAGAGTCGATCCGTTAATCGATACAGACACTCCGCTTGCAGGATTTGGTGCTTGGATGATCGTAAACCCAACTATATCGCTCGTGCCGTTTGCATCGAAGAAGCTCGAATATAAGTTGTCTACGCTCGAAGCATAGACGGCACTCGTCGGGTTATAGACGAACACCGACTGCGACGATAGCGCCTCCGGCGCCACATTTTGTCCGGCAAAGCTCACCGTGTTGAGCGCGGTGTAATAGCTGAAGCCGTCAGACGCCCCGACTATAACTTGAGCCGGAAGCGTTGCATCGCCCCAAACGCTCAGGACGCTGCCGCTAATCGCAACCCAATGTCCCACGCCTTCCATCCCCGCCAAAAAGTAGGTTAAAGCATCTCCGTCTCGATCGATGAAGTAGCTGCTCAGATCGACCGTCGTTGGCGAGCCGGTTATGGCGATCGTAGGCTGTGCGCCTAAAGACTCCGGCATGAAATTAACCTTGTACGTTTGGTCGGCGAACTGTCCTGCGCTGTCGGTAGCGCGCACGACGAACGAAGCCGGCATCGTCGGCGTGCCGCCAAGATGCAGAGTCGATCCGTTAATCGATACAGACACTCCGCTTGCAGGATTTGGTGCTTGGACGAGCATGAACCCGACCAAATCGCTCGTGCCGTTCGCATCGTAAAAACTCGAGTACAGGCTGCTGACGCCGGAAGCGTAAACGGCACTCGTCGGGTTGTAGACGAACACCGACTGCGACGATAGCGCCTCCGGCGCCACGTTCTGTCCGGCAAAGCTCACCGTGTTGATCGCCGTGTAATAGCCGTCAGAGGCCCCGACTATAACTTGAGCCGGAAGCGTTGCATCGCCCCAAACACTCAAGACGCTACCGCTGATCGCAGCCCAGTGCCCCACGCCTTCCACGCCCGCCAACAAGTAGGTTAATGCATCTCCATCTCGATCGATGAAGTAGCTGCTCAGATCGACCGTCGTTGGCGAGCCGGTTATGGCGATCGTAGGCTGAGCGCCTAAAGACTCCGGCGTAAAGTTAACCTTGTAAGTCATATCTGCGAACAAGCCTTGACTGTCTGTCGCTCTCACCTTGAACGAAGCCGGCATCGTCGGCGTACCGCCTAAATGCAGCGTTGTTCCATCGATCGATACCGACACGCCGCTAGCCGGGTTAGGCGCTTGGACGATATTAAACCCAACTAAGTCGCTCGTGCCGTTTGCATCGAAGAAGCTCGAATACAAGCTGTCTACATTCGAAACATAGACGACGCTCGTCGGGTTGTAAACGAACACCGATTGCGACTGCAAAGCTATCGGCGCATAATTAATCACGACCGATGAGGATGCAGGATATAAAACCGGCCCAAGGTTATTGAGCATATTGCTAATATCGCTCACAAGCAGTGAGGAAGTATTGGCATTCAAATACTTTACGATATCGCCGATATCCAGCGTCTTATCGGCACCTGAATCGACGACGTTAATTACGAAAGTCTGGGTCACGGATCCGCTGTTATCGTTAAAAGTCAAACTTAAAAAAGTACTGCCCTCCTTGAGAGGTTCAATCGTCAGTACGTTTCCCGCGCTCGATGTAATACTAATAATGGCTCCATTATATCCGTTAGCTTGTAAAATATATTGATCGGCAATATCCATCTTGAATTTCTTCCCAATAGGAATCGTCAGATAGGTTACGGGCGTGTAATCGGATGATTTCGCCGATGCCTGATGGATAAACGGGGAAATCTGCTGGGTTAAAACCATAGCCATCGATACGATGATATTCGTTTTTCTAGCAATACCCCTACTTATTTTTCGCCTAATTTTCATCTTATGCCCTCCGAAATCACTAGACTCCTAGGACTATTATCGGCTATTTGTATGGGAAATTTAGGATTTTAGGCGCGGTTTGTTAAAATATCCCTAATGATGCGATAAAATCGGATAAAAAAAGAGCAATAGCGACAGACCGCCATGCTCTGCTTCTCGCCTATAATTTTAATCCCGTCCGCTAACCCCGATAATAAGAAAGCACCCAACAAACCCCGTTCCGATCCGTCACGACGCCAAGCAGCCCGTTGAAGGGCGCCTTATACGCTTCCGTAACGACAACTCCGCCCGCTGCCAGCCCTTCATACACCTGATGAAACTCCTCTTCCGCCTCGATTCGCAAGAAGACTCTCACATTGTCGCCTTTCGCCGATGGCCTAGCCGCTTGGGTGTCGGCGAAAGAGATTTTGCTGCCGCCCAGTCGGATTTCCGCGTTAAGAACCTCGTCCCCTTGCTTCCTCAGCACGACAACCTCGCCGCCGAATAACCCTTGATAGAAGCTAAGCTGATCTTTGCAGTTATCTACCGCGACGAACGGATTGGCTATGATCATGGTTTCGTCCTCCCTTTGGTCAAACGCTCATAATTCATTCGCAATATTTCTAAAGCGCCCGCGACTTCCGCCTCCGAATTCAAATAGATCGACACCCACCCCGATTCGGGGAAAATGTGATGGGGCTCAGCTTTGCCGGCAGCGACGCATTCATCGCGCATCGCTTTCGACAAGGGTGCGTCAACGAGCTGATCTCCGTGGAGATGCCCGATTTCCTTGCCTTCGAACGCAAATTCGATTCCGCCGAATCGATGGGGCTCCACCGTTACTCCCGCCCAAGATAACAACGCTTCGGTCAAGATGTCCTTATTGCTCGCGCTCATGGATTAGCCTCCTATTGGCTCACATTGCGAAGCACTTTCTTCAATAGATCCAGTAACAGCGCATACTCCCCATCCGCTAGGCCCATGCGGGTTTTGTCTTTCACGCGGCTCAGCGCCTCTTGAACGTCCGGAATAACCGCCTTGCCCGCTTCCGACAACTGCAGCAAATGGTACCGATTATCCGCCGGATCGGGTTCCCTCCGCACGTAGCCTTCGGCCTCCAGCTTCGCGATCGCCTTCGCCGTCGTCGTTTTATCGATCAACAGCTCCTCGCTTAGCGCCTTTTGCGTCGTTCTCCCCTGACTTGCGATCGACATCAGGAAGATGTATTGCCCGCTTCCGATACGATAAGGAGCCAGCTCGGCCGCGATGAGAACCTGCATATGGCGATAAATCGCCGAAATGTACTTTCCGTGAGACTCCACGGAATGGCCATGCGGCACCGCCCAATCGTCTTTCATTTTCCCTCACCCCTCAATAGGATGTTATTGCAACTAATTGAAGTATATGCGAGGTAGAATGCTATTGCAACTAATTTTCCCATAAAATGTTTCTGCGCCTATCGCCACTCCTCCGGCAACAGCCGCGAATAACGCGGTTCCAGATAGCGATCGTCTATGAGCATGAGAACGCCGCGGTCGTGCTCCGAGCGAATAAGCCGGCCTCCGGCCTGCAGCACCTTGTTGATTCCAGGGTAAACGTACGCATAATCGAATCCGTTCTTGCCCTCGCCGGCAAAATATCCGCTGATCAAATTCGGCTCCAGCCCCAGCTTCGGCATTCCCGTTCCGACTACCGCCACGCCGGTAAGCCGGTCTCCTACCAAATCGATGCCTTCCGAGAAAATGCCGCCCATGACCGCAAAACCGATCAAGCTCCCCTCTTGCCCTCCGACGAACGCACCTAAGAAGCGTTCCCGCTCCTCTTCCGCCATGTTCGGCGTTTGCAATAACGTTCGGATTCCCGTGGCGCCCTCGATTCCCTCCATGAAGGCTTCGTAAATCACGTTCATATAAGCGTAGGAAGGAAAGAAAAACAAATAGTTGCCGGGACGCTTATCCACAGTTGCCCGAAGCTTCGCCGTCAACCGATCCTTTGTCGCGGCACGATCAACGTATCTAGTAGAAAGCGGCACGATCTCAAACTCCCATTGCTCCTTCGCGAACGGAGAGCCAAGCGTGACCGAATAATCTTCTTCTCCCGCGCCCAGCATGTCCATGTAATAACTCAGCGGAGATAGCGTCGCCGAGAAGAAGACGTGCGCCCGAAACCCTTTGCCCATCTGCTTCAGCAGGCTCGACGGATTCATGCAAAACATTTTCAGCCGGACGTCATTCCGATCCAGCTCGGCGTAAGTAACGTAGCTGTCGTCATACAGCTTGCCGATGCGAATAAAGCTCAAAGCCGAGAAATAGACGTCCAGCAGCCTCTCGCTCGTAATCGTCCCGCTGGCCAACGCCTGCTCCGCAACGGCAACGAAACCCTCGACGAGCTCCAGCAGCTTCGCTGGCGGCTCCTTCGACACGTCTGCTTCG
Source organism: Cohnella yongneupensis (assembly GCF_042655785.1). Taxonomy (NCBI): domain Bacteria; kingdom Bacillati; phylum Bacillota; class Bacilli; order Caryophanales; family Paenibacillaceae; genus Cohnella; species Cohnella yongneupensis. The sequence goes on along the minus strand of NZ_JBHSNC010000006.1, from coordinate 110,104 downwards.
CCGACAATGCGTTTCTTAAGCTCGATGAACCACTTGTTCACCGCTTTGGCAGCCGCGCGAACGTCTTCGCGAACGCCCTTGAATTCCCGCTCCAGCTCGAGAAAATCCCTCTTCTCCAACGCCGCCGAATACATCTCGCGGGCGCGATCGATCAGATTATGCGCCTCGTCCACGAGCAGAACGGTGCCCTGCTTGCGCTCTCCGGTCAACCTTTTCAACGATACCCGAGGGTCGAACAAATAGTTGTAGTCGCAGATGACGGCATCCGCCCCATAAGCTGCGTCGAGCGACAGCTCGAAAGGACACACCGTATGCTTCCGCGCGCAGCTCTCTATGACGTCCCGGCGGATTAGCGTATCCTGCTCCAACAAGTCCATGACGGCACCGTTAATCCGATCATAGTAACCGTCCGCGTACGGGCACGCCTCGGGCCGGCAATCGACCTGATCCCGAAAACAAATCTTCTCCTTAGCCGTCACCGTGACCGATCGCAGGTTCAGCCCTTGCTCCTTCATCAACGCAAGCGCGTCCTCCGCCGCCGTTCTCGTAATCGTTCTGGCCGTTAAGTAAAAGAGGTGCTCGATCTTGCCTGCGCCAATCGCCTTAATGGCCGGAAACAGCGTGGATACGGTCTTCCCAATGCCCGTCGGCGCTTTGGCGAACAGCTTGCGCTTCTCGTCGATCGCCTTATAGACGGACCCGACCAGCTTCCGTTGGCCTTTGCGGTAATCCTTAAAAGGAAACCCGAGCTCGCCGATGCTGTCGTTCCTGAGTGTGCGGTTCCGAACCAACAGCTTAGCGTATGGAGCGTAGCTTTCAACGAGTTGTTCCGCGAAAGCCGACAACTCAGCTAACGTAACCTCCCGCTCGAACCGCCGCTGCTCCTCCGTATCTATGCGGACGTAGGTCAGTCGGACCCGCAACCACTCAACCTCGTTTTCGCGCGCGTACATGTAGGCATACAGCTTAGCTTGTGCCCAGTGAACGAGAGGGGCATCCGCTTCCAACATCGACAGGACGTCCCGTTCCGTCGACTTGATTTCATCTATCGTAATGCCGCCGTTTGCGTCAACCAGCAAACCGTCGCAACGTCCATCCACGACAAAGAGGAGATCCCCACAGGGAATCTCCGCGCTTAAATAAACTTCCTTCTGATCCGAATCGCCGTACTGCTTCTGTATTTTCTGATGCGCCTTCGTCCCGCCCGGCAGCGTGCTGGCCGTCCGAAACCCGGAATCGATGCTTCCGCTTGAACAGACGTACTCGACAAGGCTTCTAACCGATAGGTTGACGATATCCGGCATGGGCTCAAAGCCTCCGAGAAGAACATTTGTTCCTCTATTGTACCGGTAAACCCTTGCCAAGTACAGCTATGTATCGTTGCTCGAAACCCGGCATGCGATTTGCTCGACTTCCATAGCCATCGAAGACGAAGGCTCGGTAAGACTCCGCACCGGCACCTCTTGTTCTTGGTCCGGCTGATCGAGGGGGTAAATTCTTGCCGTCTCGTTTTCTTGGTCCACGCGCTGGATATAGACCGGGACTCCGTTATACTCCACGTTCTCCATATTCGGGGATGCGGCGATCTCCTGTGCCCGTAGAATGTTCATTAGTTATGCCTCCTTTGCTTCTTATCATTACAGTGTGAGCGCGGGAGGATAGATGTATTCATCGGACACTCGCGATCATCTCGCCATCGCCTTCGCCTTCTCCGCAGGCTTCGCGTCCGGTGCGCGCTTGCTGCTAATCGCCGCGAGAAGCACGAAAGTCAGCATCGCGAGCGCAATCAAAATAACTAGCGACCATTGCAAGGTGTGAACATGCGCCGCAGCAAGAGAGCTCTGCCCGCTATGCTCGACCATGGACTGATATAAGGTGCCGATAATGGCGATGCCAACCGCCGACGAGATTTGCATGAACGTGCTGAACGCCCCCGAAGCCGCTCCAGCGTTCTGAGGCTGAACGTCGGCAAGCACCGTATGAATGAGCGGCGAAGTGATGGCCCCCTGACCGAAGCCTGCTAGGAGTACCGGCAGGAACATCTCGGCCAGTCCAAGACCGGAAGTGTAGCCGAGGATCAGGATAAGCGCAGCATAGCCGATAACCATGAGCAGCGCTCCGGCTTGGAGCACGCGGTTTCCCCACCGCCGTTTCCATCTCGGGGCAAGCAGGGAAGCCGAGAAGAAGCCGATTGCCATCGGAACGAAAGCGTAGGCGGATTCCATCGGCGTTGCTCCGCGCCCGCTCTGCATGAATACGGAGAAGATGAGATACAGAGCCGAGTTTCCGCTGAAGAATATCGATACGATTATTATGCCGAGGCGGAATGAACGTTCCCGGAACAACGTCATCGGCAGTAGCGGCGACGTGCCCCTGCCAGGCAATCTGCTCTCGTATCGAACGAAACCCGCGAGGATGGCGAGCGATGCCGCAAGACTGATGAATACCCACCAAGGCCAGCCTTGCTCCCTTCCGACGACGATCGGGTAGATGAATAAGACCAGTCCCGCCGTCAGTATACCGATGCCAGTCGTATCCATCTTCTTACGCTCCGCGGTGCGCGATTCGCGAACTAGCCATAGCGCGCACGCGAAAGCCGCGATACCGACCGGAATGTTCACGAGGAATACTAACCGCCAGCCCATTCCCCACCAATCGGCTTGCAGCAGTAGGCCTCCTACGAGCTGCCCCGTAACGGCCCCCAATCCCAACACCGCCCCATATATCCCGAGCGCCTTCCCTTTTTCTCCCGCGGGAAAAGTCACGTGAATCAACGAAAGCACCTGAGGCGTCATTGCCGCCGCGGAGATCCCTTGAAACACCCGCGCTATGATAAGCATATCCGCCGAACCGGCGAAGCCGCACCAAGCGGAGGCGGCGACAAAACCCGCTACGCCGGTCAGAAACATCTTTTTGCGGCCGTACAGGTCGCCCATTCTGCCCCCCGTTATGAGCAAGACGGCATATCCCAATATATACGCGGCGACAATTAGTTGCAGCTTGGCGAAATCGGCATGCAAATTGTTCTCGATCGACGGTAAAGCGACGTTCACGATGAACGTATCGAGCACGACCATGAACACGGCCACGATAATGACGGAGAGCGACAGCCACCTTCTTGGATCGACCGACTGCGTAGGCGGATTAGCGTTCTTCATTTCTTGCACCTCTTTCCGGGAACTTGGCTATTGCGGTTGACAGGACCCGCCAGCCTTATTTAGAATATAAGAGACAGATCTGTCTCCTTTCATGCCCTTATAATACAGACAGTTCTGTCTCATGTCAATCTTTTCCCATTCATAAATTGGTAAAAATATAAGCTGAGGCGGGTGCTCAACATGGAGGGCAAGAAGGAGTCTGCAAGTGAGAGGATACTGCGGGTAGCGGACGATTTGTTTTACCGCGAGGGGATTCGGGCAGTCGGCATCGATCGGATCATTGCGGAGTCGGGTGTTGCCAAAGCCAGCTTTTATCGAAATTTCGCGACCAAGGACGATCTGATCGTTGCCTATCTAGAGCACCGTCTCGGCCGGATCGTCAACTTCTTCGCCAGAGCGCGGAGCGAGCCCTTCGATTCCGAACCGGAGCGCTTGCGTTCCCTTATGGATAAGCTAGCCGAGAATATGAAGCAGTACGGTTACCGGGGATGCCCGTTCATGAACACTGCGGTCGAATTTCCGGATATCGAACATCCCGGCCATGCGAAAGCTCTCGAATGTCGGAGCGCGTTATGGGAAGAGCTCGAGCAGGTGGTGCAGCAAGCCGGCATTGCCGAGTCCCATCAGTTAGTCGAGCAGATCCGCATGCTGTGGAGCGGCGCGGTCATGGTTGCTTATATCAACAAAGCGGAATTCAGACCGGAATTATTCTCCTCGGCGGCCAAGACGCTCATCGATAGCCAACTTGCAGCAAATGAAACATAGGAACGCATACAACAAAAGAGCAGGGTCGTCACCGTATAACGGGTGACTTCCCTGCCCTTTGACTATTCGCTCTTACTTCGCGTATCGGTGGGACCCAATCGTATCGATTACCGTCAGGCTAGCCCAGAACTCGCCTTTGGATACTTTGGGATTGTAGAAATAGACGGCATCCTCGACGTTGCTTTTGCCGTTCAGCGCGTCTTTCGCGGCACGCAGCGCGTCGGCTTGCGGTACGCTTCGGTCGAGCAGCCCGTTATGCGCCGGCGGGAATTGCTTGCCGGAGTAGATGACGTCTTTGATCGTATCCGGGAACTGCGGATTCTTCACCCGGTTCAAAATGACGTTCGCCACCGCTAACTGGCTTTCATAAGACTCGTCTCCGGCTTCGACTTGCGTAATCTTCGCGAGCAGCAGCCTGTCTTTGTCCGTGAACGGCTTCGCCGCATGGTCCATAAGGGACGGAATGACGACGCGAAGCTTCTTCCCCGTCACGATGGCGTCTTCGGAATCCAGCTCGTTACGCTTCAGCAGCTCTTTGGGACTGCTTCCGACTTGTTTGCTGATCTCGGCCAAACCCAGCTCTTCGGTCACGACGGCCAGCGGAACGGACTCCAATACGGCCGTTCGCTCTTCGTCGTTCCAGCTAACTTTGGCATGCAGCAATTCGGCGGCATCGCGCAAAGGAACGTACATGCGTCCGTCGGTCTCGAATGGAAACGCATCCATAATATAGCGCGCGTCGTTGAAATAAACGACCGGCACGCCATTGCCGAGCACGATGCGATCCCCGTACTTCGTATCGATCGTCGCTTCTTCGTTTTTCGCATCCCAGTCTACCTTAGCCCCGAACATCTTGGCCAGCTGCGCGACCGGAAGGTACAACCTGTCCGCCTTCTCCCTTATAGGATCGGCGAGCTTTATCGTTTGTCCATCTAATTCGATCTTCACGTTCTCCGCTTCCGTTACTTTCTCCTGAGCGGCAACCGCGGTCAGCGGTATCGTAGCCGATAAGAGCAACGCCCCGATCGCAACGAGCATGGGCTTGCCTATCCGCTTCTTCATCTTCTGTACCAGACTCATATCGGACTCCTTCGACAAACTTTGCTTTGTTCAAGAGTAAAGGAATCGACCGAGCCTGTAAAGGTTAATGAGATTAATTTCATAATTGCTGGAATGTCCGCCCAATGAAAAAAGCCGCCGAAAAAACCCCGGCGGCCCCTCGTTATGCGTCCCGATTAGCCTTGCGGAACCGCGCTTTCGTCCATATAGAACACTTCCCAAATATGGCCGTCAACGTCTTGGAAACTCCTGCTGTACATGAATCCGTGGTCCTGCGGATCGCTCGCCGGGCTTCCGCCGGAAGCTAGAGCTATCTTCATGAGCTCGTCCACTTGCGAACGGCTATCGACGGACAGCGCCACGAGCACTTCCGTGCTACTCTTCGCGTCCGCGATTTCCTTCGTAATGAACGTGCGGAATAGCGGTTCCGTAATCAACATCGCGAACGTACTCTCGTTGATGATCAGACAAGCCGCGTTGTCGTTCGTGAATTGCGTATTGAATGCGAAGCCGAGCGCGGTGAAGAAGTCCATCGTTGCCTTCAAGTCTTTGACCGGTAAGTTAATAAAGGTTTTGCCTGCTTGGAACGTCATCGTCCGACACCTCTTCGATTGGTTTGAGTAGGTACCTATTACCCGAATCTATTAGCATTCTCACATCCGCTAGATTTCAATCCGGTCGCGGAAATAAAACAGAGCATCGGAACCCACCCCGGTGCTCTGCGTCATTTTCAAACCCGATTAGCGCTAACCCTAATATCGATTTGATTATTGTTGATGGTCAAAGCCCCGTCATAATAACCCCGGCCGCAAGAGGTGGAATTGCATCTGCATGCGTAATCGCCCGAGCATCCACATACGAAGAGCTTAGTCTTCGTAAACCCCGGATACACGTTGGACAACTTCTGATAGAAGGTGTGGGCATGGTGCGTGAAGATCCCCAAAATTAATAATAATGCAGCCGGTATAGATAACGTTTTCAATCCGTGGCAAAGCTAAAAAGTCGATCTTAACAACGCCCACTCTTTTTGACCCGCTCGACATATCTTAATTCATCACCTAAACGGAAGGCGGAGCGATCATGACCAGTTACCGCGTAACTTGGAGGGGGCCGTTAGGCCGATTATCCGGTATCGGGATCGCCAGCAGAGCCTATGTCCGGTCCTTACGGCGGTTGGGCGTCGATGTGCGGACAACCGGCCGGAATAATAAACCGGGCACCCGGCAGACCGGGAATAAGCGGAATATCCTGATCTACCATTACCCTCCCCATACTCTTGATTTCAAAAAGGCACGGAAGCAATACCACCCCATATTGCTCAATACCGTATGGGAGACGACCCGAATCCCTAGACGATGGCTTTCCTCTATTAACCGATTCGATGCCGTCTGCGTGCCCTCGACCCACAACCTGAAAGCCATGAAGAACAGCGGCGTCAAAGTGCCCGTTTACATCGTTCCTCACGGCGTTGGCAGCGGATCGAATTCTCGGATTAAGCGCGGTCGATCCGTAGCGTCGCCGCAACGCCCGTTCGTCTTCCTCTCCGTATTCGGGTTCCAACACCGCAAAAATCCCGAAACGCTCTTAAGAGCATTCTGGGAAGAGTTCTCCCCCAAGGACAACGCGACTCTGGTTATTAAAACGAATGGCTACGCGCCGGGAGAGAATGAGAATTGGATTAAACAGCGAATTTTACGGTACAAGAGCAGTCTCCCCATACGGAAAAAGACCGCTAAGCTCGCCGTGATCGCCAGGCGCATGAATAGCGGACAGATGAAGCAGTTATATAACCGAGGGGACGTTTACGTGCTCCCCACCCGAGGGGAAGGCGTGGGCTTGCCTTTTCTTGAGGCCATGTCAAGCGGTTTACCTGTCATTGCTACCGCTTGGGGCGGGCAAATGGATTTCCTGAATAGCCGCAATTCTTTCCTGATCCCCTACAAATTGAAGAACCCTGCCGCCAGCATGAACAGCCGTCATTCCATATCGCGTAGCTTCCGCAGCCTGTTCGCGGAGCCGGGGCAACAATGGGCGGAAGTAGACGTGCGCAGCTTGCGAAGAATAATGAGAGCAGCTTACGAAAACCCCTCGCTATGCAGGAAAAAGGGGCTGCAAGGCAAACGCGATTCGCTTAAATGGACCTGGGGAAGAGCCGGTAGAGCGATGAAGCAGGCGATAGAACGTACAATTCAAACCCGCGGATAGCTGTTGATTGAATAAGCCAAAGAAAGACCGGGACTGTCACCTGATGGCGGCAGTTCCCGGCCCTGTATGGCTTGCGTTGCAACGGCGGCTATTCCGCCCTGTCAAGCTGGCCCTCCCTTGTTTCCGACTAACGTCCCTCAGTAGATGCAAGTTGCCTCCGCAAAAGACCGATTCGCGGAAGCTGGGGCACAATCATTCCCACGAGCATCAACGAGCAACCGATGATCCCTCGGCTCCCCAGCGACTCATCCAGAATAAAGTAGCCGCCGATGACCGCGAACACCGTTTCCATGCTCATAATAATGGCCGCTTGCGTAGGTTGCGCGTTTTTCTGTCCGACTACCTGCAGCGTATAAGCGATACCCACGGAGCAAATCCCGCCATACAGAATCGGAATAAGCGCCTGCGACAAGCCCGTCCATTCGATCTTTTCCGCTGCTACGGCTACGACGAAGCTAAGCATCGAACAGGTCAACACTTGGAAAAAGGATAGCTTGATCACGTCCGTTGTACGAGACAGCCTGTCGATGAGGAGAATATGCGCCGACCAGAAGAAAGCTCCGACGAGCTCGTAGATGTCGCCTTCTCCTAGCGTGAAATCGTTCTTGATGCACAGCAGATATAAGCCGATAACCGCCACGATCGCACCCAAACCGCTGTTTAAGTTAAGACGCTGCTTCAGGAACAAGCCTAGGAACGGCACGATGACTATGTATAACCCCGTCACGAAAGCAGCTTTCCCCGCCGTGGTATGGACGAGCCCGATCTGTTGCAACGACGCTCCGCAGAACAGGATAAGGCCTGCCAACAACCCGGAAGCCGACGCGCGGCTCCAAGAGGATTTGGCCTCTTGCGAACCCCATCGCAGCCCGGATCTTCTATCGAGTACGAGAATGAGGGGCACCAACGATAACGCCCCTAATGCAAATCTAACCGCATTAAAGGTAAAAGGCCCCGTATGCTCCATCCCCTGACGCTGCGCTACGAAAGCGAACCCCCAGATGCAAGCGGTAATCAAGAGCAGGAAGCTGGATTGTAACCGTTGTTGTTTACGCATAAGATGATAACCTCTCTCCGCCAATCTGATTGCAACATCGCTTAGGCAATGATGCCGGCATTCTCCGTATAGGATAAACATTCATATGCTCCCACCGCAGTCTTACCCGATCAGCAAATCTCGCCGCAGCGTAAATAAATCTTGCAGCGCTTCCGTGGACAGCTCGGTAATCCAGCCCTCCGAAGAGCTGGCCACGACGTTGTCGCTCAACTGCTGTTTGCTCTCTAACATCTCGTCAATCTTCTCCTCGAGCGTGCCGAGCGATATGAACTTGTGCACCTGCACGTCGCGCGTCTGTCCCATCCGGTACGCGCGGTCCGTTGCTTGATTCTCCACGGCGGGATTCCACCAGCGATCGAAGTGGAACACATGGCTGGCCGCCGTCAAGTTTAGTCCGACGCCCCCGGCTTTCAGAGACAGGACGAACACGCCCGGCGGAGCCTCTGCGCCCGCGTCGCCGGGTGCCTGGAATCGCTCGATCATGCGATCCCTTGCCGTCTTGGACGAGCTTCCGCTCAGGTATAAAATCTCTTCCCCCAGCTCGCGCCCCAACACGGTCTGGAGCATGCGGCCCATGCCGACGTATTGCGTGAAAATCAAGCAACGGTCGCCCTCCTCGCGAAGCTCCTTCACCATGGCGACCAGTCTCTCGAGCTTGGACGAGCGAGCGACGATCGCCTCCCATGCCTCGGATGACGCGTCGTCCAGAGGTAGGTCCTCCTTCGTCGCCAAAAGCGGATGATCGCAAATTTGCTTCAGCTGCGTAAGCGCGGCTAGGATGGCACCTTTTCTCTCGATGCCTTCGAGCGCGTTCATCCGTTCCATCAACCGATTGACGGCCTGATCGTAGAGCACCCCTTGCTCGGCGGTAAGATGAACGTACGTCTTCATTTCGTTCTTTTCCGGAAGATCGAGCTGTATGGAAGGGTCTTTCTTCTTGCGCCGGAGCAAGAACGGCTGCACGAGCTTGCGCAGGTCGGCCGTGCGCGCCTCGTCGCGCGCCTTCTCGACGGCTTGTCCGAAACGCTGCTGGAATCCGCGCTGCGTGCCCAAGTAACCCGGCGTAATGAAATCGTAGATCGACCAGAGCTCGGACAGCCTATTCTCGATCGGCGTGCCGGTCAGCGCGATCCGATGCAGCGCCCTTAGGCTTCGCACCGCGACGGACTGCTTCGTATGCGCGTTCTTAATATTTTGCGCTTCGTCCAGACAGAGCGAGGACCACACCGTCTCCGCGAGCGTCTCCTGGTCGAGCGACGCGATCGCATAAGAAGTAAGCACGACGTCAACTTGTCCCGCCTCCTTCAGGAAACCTTCTCCTTGCGCGCGCCGGCCGCCATAGTGGAGCATCACCCGCAACGATGGGGCGAACCTGCGCAGCTCCTTCTGCCAGTTGCCCAACACCGACGTCGGGCAAACCAGCAAGGCCGGACCGGTCCCCGGCTGATCTTCCCCGTCCGATGCTTCCTTGACGCGCAGCAGGTAGGCGATGAATTGGACCGTCTTGCCAAGCCCCATGTCGTCCGCCAAACAAGCCCCCAAGCCGAAGCGCCGAAGGAACGCGAGCCATGAATAGCCTTCGCGCTGATAGCTCCGAAGCTCCGCCTTCAGTGAAGCCGGAACCGGCAACGCCGGCCAATCGTTGTGCCGTCCAATCTGGTTGACAAGAGACAGCAAGTGTCCCCCAAGTTCAACCTCGAGCCGAACCGCCTCTTCCGCCGCATGGCGATCCGCCTCGGACGCCCCGTCTTGTCCGTCGGCACGTTCCGCGTTATCCGCTTCGCCGAGCAGATGCAGCTGCAGCACGTCTTGGAACGACAGGCCGCTCTTGCGGTCAACCAGCGCCATCGTCCGCCGGATTTGCTCCAGCAAAGCGGGATCGAGCGCCAGCCATTGTCCGCGGAAGCGGACGAGCCGCTCCCCTCTCGCCACGAGAGACGCGAATTCCTCCTCGGACAGCTCGGCGTCGCCGATCGCGATGCGCCAATCGAACGAGAGCAGCGTATCGAGGCCGAACAGCGATTGACCCGCGTTCGTGCCGCCCTCCAGCTTGGCTCGAACGCGCGGCTTCTTCTTGCGTGCTGCTTCCCACCACGCGGGCAGCCATACGTTCCATCCCGCGTCCAGCAGCCGTCGGCTGTCTTCCGCGAGGAATCTCCAAGCGTCGGCATCGCCGAGCGGGGCCGCCAACGCGTCCATGCCTGCCGCGAACGGATATCGCGGCAGCAGCGCTCGCAGCCTCGCGAGCCAGCCCGGCGCTCTCGCGGCGATCTCTTCCGTCCACTCGGCCGGCCAACGTCCCTCTGCCCGGCCTTCGCCGGACAACACGACTTCCACGATGCGCGCAACATCCTGCTTGTCCTGCAGCACGAAATCCAACCGCCAGCCCACGACGGCCGCATCCCCCGCATCCATTGGATCGACCGGCTCGGACAACCGCAGCGCCGGCCGGAACGGAGCGCTGTCGGCTTTCCAGCCGACCGCTATCAACCATTCGTTGGCGGTCATGCCCGCCAAGCCGTCACCGCGCGCGAACAACGCCGGGTATTCCCGCCGCAAGTCCGAAGCCGTCTCCTTGGAGCCGTACCAACGGTCGAACACGGCTGCCGAGAACGCCGCGGCGATGCCGATCCGGCTCTGCTCGGGCAATTCCGCGAGCTCCGAGAGCGCTCCCTTCAGTTGTTCCGCTTGATCTTCCTCCCAGCCTCCGGCATTCCATGCCCAGGCCAGTTTCCCGCCTCTGAACGCCTCGAAGCTCGGCTCATAACGCCGGTTTTCTATAGCCTCATACAAGAGCGGCGACCGCTGCACTAACCATTCGCCGTCCGCATCCCATGCCCATTCGATATGCCGCAGCCGTTCCGTCGCCGCGAAATAGCCGATGACCTGCTCGGCTGGCAATACGACGTACGATTCCCCGTCCACAGTCACGACTTCGAGCTGCGTCCCATAGAACGAAGCTTCGTGCCGGGCAAACAACCGGTGTTTGACGGTTAACCCGGATAGATCGTAATGGGCGATGGAGCCCGTCAGATAGGCATCGCCATTCGGTTGAAGTTCGACTCTGACTTGAATGGCACTCCCATAAACGCTCACGACAGCAACTTTCCTTTCCGCAGTTCTTCTTGCAACGCGCGCAGTCGGCTATGACGTTCGGAGAACGCATCGAAGAAGCTCTCCCAGCGTTCGCTTCGTTTCAGCTTCTTATAGAGCTTCGCAAGCCGCTTCAATAGCTTGGTCGCCGCCTTGTAACCGTCCCGGTTCCGAAGCGACACGTATCGCTCGACCGCCTGATGGTAGAAGGGCAACAGCATCTCCGGGGCTTCCTTCTCCGCGGGCTGAAGAGCGGTAGCCCGCAGCTCGAGCGGATCGGTGCCGATGCTCAAATGATAATCCAGCCATACTTCCCAGAAGCCGTAATGTTGCAGCCGCTCCTCGTAGAAGTGGCCGGAGGCCGGAAGCATGGCGATCAACGCGCTCCACATCCCGCTCTCCGCTTCAGGATTTTCACGGACTAACTCGTCCCATAACCCGAAGTAAGGCTCGATCGTCCTGCGATCGGACTCGAACAGCTCTTCCGTGCCCGTCAGCCAAGCAAGAAGCCGAGGCCACTCCTCGCCACGCTTCAGCTCATCCATGAACGCTAGCGCGGATTCGCTCCGACCGTCGCGGAATCGACCCGTCGCGTTTAATTCCTTCATCGCTTCTTCGTCGCGTCCGGCATAAAATTGCATTCTCGCCCGGGCCAACGCGCCGTACAGAGAATCGTACGCGCCGTTCAACGCTTCCCGCTCGGCCGCCAATCGATCTAGCTCGGCCTCGTAGGCAAAAACCTCCGGTTCCCGCGCCGGGTAAAGCCATTGCTGCCACATGCTCCCATAGACGGACGCGAACGTAGGGGAAGCCTGCGAATGTCTTAGCATCCCTGTCCTTACGAACGACAGCGTCTCCAAGAGTCGCGCCTCCCTAACGGGGTCGCGTTCTGCCGGTAATGGCGCGCCAAGCACGCCCTCTAGCTCATGCACGAGATCGGTAACGGCCAATTGCGAATAATAGCCGAGGAAGTAAGAAGAGGTGTTACCGAGCGGCGCAAACAGATTCTCCAGCAAATACAATCGCGCATTAAGTTGGAAAATCGGTTGCTCTCCCGCAGATAGCGACGGTTGATTGTCGCGGATCGTCTTCAACGCTTGCTTGACGAACATTGGATTACGGGTGATGTCCGCAACCCGCGCCGTACAGCTCCGGAACCATTCCCGCCAAGTGTCGACGTTCGCTCCCGCGAGACTTGCGGCTTCCAGCTTCGCTTTGCGCAGCTTGTCTATGGAGGAAACTTTGCCGCCCGAGCTAGCGGATTTAACCGGAGCGCTCCGGAGCTCCGCCAGCGTATCCGCATTCGCAAGGGCGTGTACGGATCTGCCATGACGTTCCGCGTAAACCATAAGCACCGCCGCGATATGCTTGCAATACCCGTTCACCGGACAATCGCATCGGCTCACCTCGAAGAAATCTAAATCTACGTGTACCCGATAAACCTCGCCGCCCTCGACGACTGCTTGCAGCGAGCCGTTGCCGGTATCCATGAGCCCGGCTACCCTTTTCTGCCGATAATATTGGAACCCGCGCTTTAACGTTATGTCTTCAAAATGCTCCGCGACGTCGTTGACTAGCCGCTGCCATGTTTGATCGTCCATGCTCCCCGATCCTTCTTTCCGTCATTCCATTCCTCTCTATTGTAACATCTCGAGAGAGATGCTCGCGAAACATCCTGCCCGCGGACACCAAAAAACCGGGAGCCGCCAAGTAGCGGCATTCCCGGTCTAGCATCTCGCTAGCTCTAAGATTTCACGTATGCCGCTTGTCCTCTAAGCCTGCAGCGTTCGGCTTGAACAATGGTTTGAATTGGCTGGCGACGATGCACACAAAGGCTAGGAATACCCAGATGTCCGCGAAATTCATCGTTGCCGCATCGGCAAAATACAAAAAGTCCGTCACTTGGTTGTACAGGATTCGATCAAGTGCATTGCCGATCCCTCCGCCGATGAACAACGCGACGCCGACCTGTGTCAACGTTCCCCGGAACCTTCCCCGGCTCTTTAAGTATAGCGCGATCCCTGCCAATGTCAGGATTAGAATGGCCAATAGTCTGCCTTGCCCATGCAGCATATTGCCGGATGAGCCGGTATTTTCAAGGTGAGTAAGCCGGATGAAGCCCCACAGCTCCTTTTTCTCCCCCAAAGCCACATTCGCGCGAATCGCGATTTTCGTCGCTTGATCGATGCACAAAGCCAGTACGATAAAGAGATAGAAATACATAGAGCACCTCCGCTATATTGAGTGCAAATTGTTATTGCAGGCTAAAATGTACGAAGAAAGTCGTTCCTTTGTCCACGGATCGTTGCGATTCGACGTCAATTCGCCTTGGTCGTCCGTATCCACGATATAATGCAGCAGATCCGCGGTTTGGTTGATGACCTCGTTGATCGGAAGTCCGATGGTCGTCAGGAAGCTTTCGTTTACGTTAATGTATCGCTTGTCCTTCATCGACCTCAAAGCAATCAGGAAGGGAGTCGCGTTAAAAATTCGGCGGAACCGTTCCTCCCTCATCATCTCGCGATCCGTCACGTCCCGGATGGAGCAGCTAGAGGTGGGGCGGTGGCTTCGCATCGAATCCGAAGGCGCTTAAGTATTCGCATATGTATTTTTGCAGCTGCTCGTTATCCTCTATGAGAAGAATATTGTTGTTCATGTGATTTCCACGTCGATTAGCTTGAACTGCGTAACATCTACAAGTCCTCGGTTTGAAATCCGAATTTCCGGGATGACAGGCAGCGCAATTAGCGAAAAGGTCATAAACGGCGCGTTGAGCAGACAGCCGATTTGCTTCCATGCTTGCTCGAGCTCTACTACCTCGGTAAAGACTTCAGACAAGGACTTCTCCGACATCAAGCCTGCAATGGTCATCGGCACTTGCGCCAATACTTGACCGTTCTCGACGACAATCATGCCGCCCCCGATTTTGACAAGCTCATTGGCCGCGAAAGCCATGTCTTGCTCATCGATTCCCATTACGAGCAGATTGTGACTGTCATGGGCCACGGTTGACGCTACCGCGCCTGATTTCACTTGAAAACCATGGGCAAAACCAAGCGAAATTTGACCTGTGCCGCGGTGCCGCTCGATGCAAGCCAGACGAATAACATCCTGTGCCGCATCGGGTTGGATGATTCCTTGTTCAACGGCAAGCGTCGCTGTCCCCCTCTCTGTTCTCGCGCTGTTTTCGATTATGTTAATGACGTTGACCTGCGTTGTACTTTGATTGCTTCTACTTGCAAGCTTGAAATCCTCGGCCGTAAGCTCCCGCTTCACATGTATGGATTTGCGGATGTGCTCCGGATAGACAAAACGCGGGAAGTCTACGCTAAGTCGGCCATTCTCATAAACCACTTGTCCATCGGTGATAACGGTCGACGGCTCCATCTTCCGCAAATCGTCGATCAACAGGAGGTCCGCGCATTTTCCGGGCGTAATGCTACCCAAATCTTGCTCTAACTTAAAGTACCGCGCCACATTGAGCGTGACCATCTGGATGGCCGTTACCGGTTGGACTCCCTCTTCTATCGCGCGGCGCACGACATGGTTAAGATGTCCTTGCTCGACTAGCGTCTGCGGATTGACGTCATCGGTCACGAGGGAGATATTGTCGGTGTTCGCCTTATCCTCGGTAACTACCTTGATAACCTCTTTCACGTCATGCCATGCCGAGCCTTCGCGAATCATAAGGTGCATGCCCATGCGGACTTTGTGAAGGCCTTGTTCCCGGGTTACGGTTTCATGATCGGACGTCACTCCCGATGCGATATAAGCTTGTAGCATGCGATCGTCGTCGCTAGGGAAATGGCCGGTCACCGTTTTGCCGGCCTTAATGGTTTCTTCGATCTCTCCGCACATTTTCGGATCGCCGTATACGACGCCCGGGAAGTTCATGACCTCGCCGAGACCGACTACGTTATCCCACGTCAGACCTTCTTTAATATCTTTCACGTCCAAGCTTGCGCCTGCATCCTCCAAATCGTTCGTGGCCGGTACGCAAGAGGGGAACGTCGTAAATACTTTAAGAGGCAGCTGCTGTCCCTCTTCGTGCATGAGCCTAACACCTTCAGCACCGAACACATTGGCAATTTCATGCGGATCCATAAAAATGCCGGTCGTTCCTTTGGCGAGCGCGGCTTTGGCAAATTCGGTAACGGAAAGCATCGTGCTTTCAACATGCATATGACCGTCTAAAAAGCCTGGAGTTATGTATTTACCGGCGGCATTAATAACAATCGTATGCTCCCCGATCGTATGGTCTGCCTTGCCCACATACGCAATTCTACCAGCCGCAATCGCAACATCCATGTTCTCTAGCAATTCACCTGAATACACATTGACCAATGTTCCGTTCTGAATGACTACATCGGCACAAGCTTCTCCCATTGCGACCTTAGCTAGCGTTCTGCTCACTTCGGTGAGTTTGTTTATATTATTCAATGTCATATGTCCTATACTCCTTCGTGCATTACCTGCCTAGTTGATTTCGAATCATAGCTGCAAGATTTGCGACTTGTTCGTCCGCCAACGCCCCCGACGCAATGGAGCGCGCGGCCGCCGGAACGTACCAAGCCCGTATTTCTGCCTCCGTTACTCCCGACAACTTGCAATACTCTTCGACGAATGTATTATAGGCGACTTTTCTGAAGCTTTCAAAAAACGCATTAACGGCAGGCGGAGTTTCCGGGGGCAAAACGGCATATTCGATCATGACGCATACTTCCGCGACGTCCGCGGCCGGATTACCGATCGAAGCATGCATCCAGTCGACCATAACCGGTTTGCCGCCTCTCACGATCAGATTGCCCGGATTCGTATCGCCGTGGCATACTTGACGTTTGACGGGCAACCGATCCATATATGTATGGATGGCCGTTATCTCGTCGCTGGTAAACGCCGCAGGTCGGCCGATAATGGCTTTCAAATGCTCTATTTGCTCGGTAACGAAACCTACGACGTTTCCTTTATGAACATCATTCAGCACTCTCGCGAATTTTAGTAAATCGTTGTCTTCTTCGCTAGCGTTTATCATTTGATAAGAGTATAGGTATTCGAATAGTCGCTCCATGAGCGTTTCCCCGACGATTTTCTCGAAAATAATGCCGTGGCGCCCTTCCCATAGGACTAGCTCGAACGGGCGCGCGGCGGGCAGACCGCTTTCCCATGCCGCAGAGCAGTTCCGATATTCCAGTTGAACGGCTTCAAGCGGCATATTTGAATGAAACAGCTTGACGACTTTGTCGTCGTCTCCCCATTCGTATACTTCGCAACTCGATCCCGTACCTATCCATTTGCCAAGTATCGTCAACTGAAATACCTCATCCCGTTGTTTAATGATTGAAGCAAATAGAGTATTCGCGAAGCGATTAAAATATCCTCCCGAAACATCGCGAAGATGCATAACTTGGAAAATTATGTACACCTTATGCGGGTACAAAATCTCGCGATAAAGGATGAATCGACTTATGCGTTTGAATGGCAAGGTTCTCGCATCTGCTTGCCTTACGTTACTGATCGGTGCAACGTTATTCGGCAACGGCCTGGCGGAGGCCGGTCCCCGCCCGTCTTCTCCAGACACCGCGGGCGAAGTCGTGCTAGAGCCCGAAGCCCAAAAAGTAGCCGACGAAACCGCCAAACCGCCTTATTTGTACGATCTCGGTCCGCAAAAAGCGCGCAAGCAGCTGGACAAAACGCAGGCCAGGCCCGTAAAGATGCTGCCTGCCGATATTCAGAACGCGACGATTAAAGGCGGGCCGACCGGTAAAGTGTCTGTAACGATCGTTCGGCCGAAGCAAGCGAAGGGCAACCTGCCCGTCGTCCTGTATTCCCACGGCGGAGGGTGGGTGACTGGAAACTTCGGCACGCACGAACGGCTGGTCCGCGAGTTGGCGGTCAGATCGAATTCTGTCGTTATCTTCGTGAACTACAGCCTTTCTCCGGAAGCGAAATATCCGACCGCCATCAAAGAAATATACGCAGCATTGCAATGGGTAGCTGGTCACGGCAGCAAGTACGGCATGGATCCGACTAAGATCATCGTCGCTGGCGATAGCGTAGGCGGCAATATGTCCACGGCCGTCGCGATCCTGGCGAAGCAGCTCGGCGGACCGACAATCTCCAAGCAGCTGATGTTCTATCCGGTAACGGACGCTTCCTTCGATACGCCTTCGTACAAACAGTTCGCCGAGGGCTATTATCTTCGCCGCGACGTCATGCAGTGGTTCTGGGACCAATACACGACCGATCCTACGCAAAGAGCGCAGATAACGGCATCCCCGCTTCGCGCGACGACCGAGCAGCTGCAAGGGTTGCCGCCCGCCATGATCATTACAGGCCAGGCGGACGTCCTCCGCGACGAAGGCGAGGCTTACGCCAACAAACTACGGAAAGCCGGTGTTCGCGTTGCGCAAGCGCGCATGCAGGGTACGATCCACGACTTCGTTATGCTCAATTCGCTGGCGGATACTGCGGCGACTCGAAGCGCGATGGCGCTGG
This sequence comes from Cohnella yongneupensis, assembly GCF_042655785.1. Lineage (NCBI taxonomy): Bacteria > Bacillati > Bacillota > Bacilli > Caryophanales > Paenibacillaceae > Cohnella > Cohnella yongneupensis. Next base: position 92,272 of record NZ_JBHSNC010000006.1, on the reverse strand, counting down.
CCGTCGCCTTCCTCCGCTGCGAAGTTTAAGCCTAACGCGCTCGGGAGAGCACCGAAAAAGCCGTTGTTTCGTTGCCCATGGCGACAAAACGACGGCTTTTTTGATTTCTCGTTTTGCTGGAAGTGGCACTCATTTGTTGACCTACTTTCCGATAGTCTTCCTAGCCGCAATGTGTGCCATCTTGTGCAGCGCATTATTCTTTTTGTGCTTGCTGATGTACTTCACTCTTACTTCGACCCCGGGATACCTTATTTCCAGATCGTTGTGAGTTATCGCGATTCGGTTTCCTATTTCTTCGTAAATGGGTTTGGAGTGATGGATGGATGATAACAGCTGCGCTATGCGGCTATAGTCCGTATACAATAAAGCTATTTTCGGACGATGGTCCGATAATACGTCTCGTAGTTCTTCCCCAAGAATTTCAAGACTATAGAGGATTGCTAATAACTCGCCATAGACGGAATTCCCTATATACTCAAACGGTACTTTTTTCGCATAAACCTTGATGGTTTTGTTATGGACAAAACAGCAAGCTAAACCGCAAAAGTTATGTTCATCGTGACCGGAAAAATCACAATACAAGCAAATCATGCCCGCGTTAAGAATATTCTGCCTAAGGCTAGGAGAAGCATATGCTCTATTGATCAAGCTTTGATGCTTCTTTTCATAAAGCGTTGTTGCATTCTCCATATGAACTCTTCCTTCCAATAGAATTTCCGTTGGATAGGCTGTCCATTTATATAATGGTTATTCGCAAACAGAACCCAATCGATTTTGCACGCAAAAAAACCACCATGCTCAAGAGCATGGTGGTAATACGATGATTAGTAGCCGGCTCGCAAGATGATAACCAAAAGAATGAAAAGTACCAGTACAAAAGCTGCTGCTTGCATACCGCCATATCCTGCACAAGATCCACCATAACTCATCGCAATCACCACCTGATTTCTTCAAATTGTGATTGGGTATCACCATGTTAAATTATGCTGGGATATTTATATGGCAAGTGCATTCGCACAGTACAGCGAGCTGATTTAAAGAAATGGGTGCGGATGTGGATTTATCTCTTGAGCAGTCAGCAAATTCTTCGTATAACCAAGCTTTAGCGGAACTTTCAACACTCTTTCCAATCCTGTCACGCGGACAAGTTGATGTCCGAAGGACATGGGTAACATCCCCGGGATCAGAACTTTAACGCAATATAATCCGTTTCGTAAAGTTTCGGGCGCTGTCTGGTTTATCACGATAACGTCAAGGTTTATTCGATGGAATTGCCGAAGAATATCCTTCAGCTCATCAGTTAGATCAGCATGCAGCGGTCTTGGAATAAACTCCTCATCAAAGGTTCTAAGCGGACGATTCTGTTCCAGTAGGAAATGCAGTCGGTCCTCCGTTTCAGGGAGGCTGTACAACAAGGAGTGGTCCTCCATCCGCCTCACCAGGTAAGGATCATCCACCATTCGATAGTACTCTTCCCTGTTCTCCTTCATCATTTCGCCGAGAAATATTATATTGCCCGCCACTTCTAGAATCGCGCTTTTCGCAGCACGTATCGGATCCAAGTGGGCTCCTCCCGCACAAATGAGATTCGCTCCCGTTTTCCCCTTGTTTTTCGCTATCGCCCAAATGCTTGGAATGCCATTCTCCATCGTTGTGTTAAACAGACATATTTCATAGCCTGCTATGTCCTGCAAACGGTCTAGCATGAGCCGCAATTCTTTATCGTTGGATGAATAAGGATCAAGTCGAGGGACGGAGAGCCGCGCATACCAGGTCAACAGGAACGAATCGCGCTCGACTACTTCCATAATTCCGTAGAAGATCGCTTCCTCCAAACTCCCCCCCAATGCGCATCCGTTCGAGCCTTCTACAACAAAGCTGTCTCCATGTTCTAAGCTATAATAGGCGAGCTGTTCAGGAACCAGAATCGGACTGTCCTGAATAAACGAATAACCCCAAACCCAATTCATCGGGAGCTCAGGATCAAAGGGTTTATATGGAAAGTCAACCTGCGCATACTGATCTGCCGAATACACTCCTACCTCCATAGGGTTGAGTGCTCGGTCAGACAAGTTGCTGTAAGAGTCATGAACAACAGTTCTTTTACCGCGCGGACAGGTTCCGCAATAACGCTCCAAGCCTTCCAGAATAGCAGCTAGTTCACTTCGTGCATAGGAATGAGCGCGGCCTGCCGAAGTTACATTACCCATCACCGTTGGCAAATTCACATATACATTAGAAAATGGCGATAACAAATCAAACGTTTTTTTATTAAACAAGCCCGTCCGTTCATCCCAATAGTCTCTTACCAATCCTATCCCAAGGTCGCCCAACGGTTTGCATCGATAAGCTTCACTATTGAATTTAAGGCTTGGCTGCAACGAAATCCTCGCGTTATCCGGTAAATCGATGGGCACATTTCCGCAAAGTGGGCACATGGGGTCCGGCAAAAACGCGTGAAGTGAACTCTTCAACGTTTTTAAATCGACTAAATACACCCCTCTTTCCGTTTGAGCAGGTACTCCATGAATCATTTTCTGAGCTTCCGCGGCGATTAAGCAGCTAGTCTGCCAAACTCCAAACCGCGAGGTCGATAAATCACGTGGGATTGCACCGTGCAACAATAGAGACATTTGCAATTCCAGACTATTCTCCCGATCCTGTCCGGCCATAAAGCTCCGTAGCTCAGCGCACTGGGTGCAGCCGGGCTTACCCCGCTCAACCAACGGTCCGATCACGCCTTCGTCATGTAATATAAATCCTCTTAGCCAAGAAATCCCGGCTTTCTGCAGCACTTGTTCGGCTAACTCATAATCGGAGGGACGCCATTCATCGGATAGCACCAAGGCCAATTTCACCGATTCCGGGACACCAAGATTGAAATCAATTTGTTGAATGACTTTATATTGTTCGGATAACAGATCGCTGACAAATTGGGCTAACAGTCCTGTGCCGATAACCGCAATGGCGTCATTCACCCGGATGCTTCCTCCCTTCCAAGCATGACACAAAGCAGCCCTCCCAGATGTTCATTTAGGAAGGGTTCTGCCCTCATTTGATAGACGGATAATCGCATTTGATTACGTTGCAATACCGGTAAGGCGTATTGTATCGACTCCACTTGAACCGTATCTTCAACCGCTTTGATTTCCAGGTTTGCCACAATGGCCTCTTCTAGATCTAGGGTTGGAACCTCAACACCTTGCAGCATAACTAACTCCGTTGGATTTTGTGCCTTATGAATAGCTTGCTGAAGTGCCATTCTAAGCGCCAATGTCCTATTTAAACCTACACAGCCGTGCCACCGATCACCCGTACCGATCCATACGACCTGGAAGCCGAGCAAATCATCGCCTAATCCAATTGTCGGTGCCCCTTGCATCGTGGTCAATACTTGTAAATAATGGCGGCAGCGCAGATCCTCAATATGCGTAATCCGTGTTTCGTGGGCGATGAACTTTCGGTCAACCGCTCGTTTTCTTAATTCGTGAGTTAAACACTTCTGCAAACCGCGATACACGGCTTCCTTGACCGTTTCCCCCGCTCCGACTTCAACTTGTTCCGATAACCCTGTATTCTCATGACTCATTCTTTGTACGTACGCTTCTATTCCGGCTAACCCGGCTTCCTTACGAGCCTCCAAATGCGTCAGACCAGAGCAAATGATAACCGGAAGCAACCCCGCAGGCCCTTCCGACAGCGGGTCAACCGCCTGAACACGGCACTGCGAGAGCGGAAGCTGGTTCAGGTCCCCTTCATCCCAAAGATGTAAAATCCCTGATTGCGGCGAAGTTAACTGACTAATAAACGACAGGAACTCTTGGGGATCGGCATGGATACTACTATCTTCTACGAGCAGCTGATCCCAATTTTGAATTTGTTCGGCTGCGATTCCACTCGTAATCAGCGGATGGGGCAGGAATGAATGATAGCCTCCTTCCAGCGTTTGCAGATCCAGCACAAACAATCTATTGTTCAATTCCGACTCCGACATTCTCGTAATCGTTCTATACATATCAAATACGATGATATTGACCAGCATTAGTCTTGCTGCAAAGCTAATAATAGAAGGCATTGGATCATTACGAATCCCGGACTGATGAATGCGCCTCCGTGCAGACTCCCAACATCCTTCAGAGTTCGGATTAACATACGGTCCAGCAAAGCCCGTTTGCCCAATGCACGTGGCGATGAGTAGGGACTTCATTTCAGCTCTGCAGGCCGAATGTATAGCCTGAATTTCTTCTACCTTCATCTGCTGACTGACATACAAAATCCAATCGAACGGCTGAACCCTTTCTCTCCAAGCACTTAAGGTCCTTTGGTATATAGTCCATTCTTTTAATTCAGCTTTGGGGTCAGACTTCCTAGCTTTTTCGGCTAGAGCTATCAACAAGTGCCTGTCGGTCGGTTCCGAGTCCGTAACAATCACATGGACTTCCGACAATCCGGATTCGAACAATGCCTCAACTAAAGAGACCAACAATGAACCGGCTCCGACTGCTAATACTTTGACGCTAACTGGCGAATCGTATCTTCCGACGATTTCATTGGGTAATTGGGTCATGTTAATCCGAGTTCCTTACAAATAAATAGGCAATAAAAGCATCGCTCCACACCCAAAACAGCCCAATGATCGATAGTATCCATAAGAGAATAAGGAACCCTGCCATAAAATTCTCCCTCCTGATACATTAATATTCGTTTACTTATCCCCTATACTTACCAAATAACATTTCCGGTGGAGTTTAAAGTGAAGTAAGCGGACATGCGTCATCAAGGCCGTCTCGAGCATAAACTCGGGGCGGCCTTGTTTGCGTGTCGGGGGTAAGTCTATCTCATATTGAAGCTTATTATGGTAGCGAATTGGTAGTAAAAGTGGAAGAGAATGTCGGGTAAGATGCGGACAGATAGGCCATTTCGAGGAGGATGGAAGATGAGGACGATTCGGAGCTCCGAAAGGCGCATCGAAAATTACGGTAGACGGCAAAGCGTTCGTCACGGACATCCAGACGAAAAACGGCCATCTCTTCGCATCGCTAAGATCGGTATCCACTGCCCTCGGAGCCAAATTTTCCGTATCCGGCAGCACGATCATGATCGGAGGCAAGAAGCTGGTTACGACCGCCGACAACAAGCCGTACCTCGTTAAAGGTGTCAACTACGTAGCCGTCGATACCGTCGCACAGCTTCTTGGCAAATCCTATACATGGGATCCGACAGCCAAGCTGCTCTCCATTAAGACCAAATAAACCGGTACGTATCACGGGAAGAAATCGTCCGCCAGTCGGCGGACGGCTTTTTTCAAATAACGGTAGTAGGTCGACATGGGAAGTCCGAGCCGATAAGCGACGGTCTCGTGAGAGCCGATTCGCTCGATGTAAAACAGCTTCAAGATCCGATTCTGCGTCTGTTCTTGTCTCTTCCCATTCGCCAATCTCTCAAGACTCTCTTCTACCAGGCTTGCGATTCGGGCCGATAACGCTTCGTATCCTTTGTGGGCCGGCATTCCGGAGCCCAGGCTGCCGATAGCATCCAGCAGAGAACTCTCTCGATTCAATGAATGGTATCGTTCCAGCACTTGCTTAACCAGTTCAATACGAGTACCTTGGGCGATAGAAATCGGCTTCATGCCGCCCGCAACGGAAATCCGATGGAAGAAGTCTTCGTTCCTCAGGTCGATACGCGCCGCTTTCCAGTGAAGCCCTCCGGGAGAGCGGTAGTCGGCCCACGGGATTCGCTCGAACCCGATCCGGCAACTCGACTCGAGCGGACCTTCGATCGGAGTGATCAGGGATACCCGCTTGCCTGTAATCCCGCGAGACAGATGCTCCTGCACAATAACCGAGCTGAGCGCCGGTTCGAATTCCCGCTGAGTGCCAAGGATCCAGACCAAATATTCCTTCTCGTGCGGCGGCGTTTCCTTAATAAAGGTACGATATACGCAATTGTCGGCAAAAATCGGACGCGTTCTTTCATTGATCGGCACGAACGTGTATATTCCGGCGACCTTATCTTCATAGTAAACGACTCGAAACGCGGAAGGCTCCACTTCCCATACGGCGTCGAGAAAAGCGTATTGCATCGTGTCGTCAGGTAAAAACGGGGGGAAACTGAGCATAAATTGCTGAATCATCTCGCCCAATAGAGATACGTGTTCTTGAGCCGCGGCCCGAATCTCGAACCCCGAGCGATCTCCGTAGAAATAAAAGCTCTTCATAAATTCATCGGAGAACAGAAAAGCCTTTTCTAGCCGCAGCAATTGTTTGCGTTCCTCGTCGCCCGGATCCGTCTTTACCCATCGCCGTTCGATGGCGGTCAGCGCCCGTTGCTTGTAGGTCGCATGCGTATCGGGAGCGCGGTGCTCCAGTTCATCGTTCATCCATTTGCGCACGGCATCCAGAATGTAATAACCTCCCTGCCGAAACAGCTTTACATAGGGAAGATTGCAAAAGTCGTTGAACAAGGATTGCGGGATTTCCTCTCCTAAAATCCATTGCAGCATGTCCTGATCGAATCGCCATAGAAGCGAAGCGGCGGCAAGCAGCCGTTTGTGCTGCATTGGCTCTTCTCCGTCCCGGAACAGGGTGCGATCCATCGAGGCGATAATGGACTGGGTCTGTCCCCCCTCCAAGAACGAAGAAGCCCCGTGCCTCAATACCGTTTCGCATGCCAGCGAAAGCGCCAGCGGAATTCCGCCCGAGAACTGTTCGATCGTATAACGAAGCTCTGGGTCGGCGATGCCGCAAGCGATCGTATAATATTCCATTTCCCTTCTGTTCAACGGGGATAATCTCATATTCCGACACCCCCCGCTCCAGTCGGAGGCGGACAGCAACCCTTCATCGAGCGGGTATCTTCCGGCCGAATAGACTTTGACCCGCACCGTCAATAGGGGCAACCACTTTTCCCATAGCCACGTCCCAACCGCTCCCCACTGATCCATACTATCGAGCAGCAGGGCGATGCCGCCGGTCCGTTCAGCAATTCGATTGATCGACTCGGCTTCCGTTTCCCCCGGCCTTGATTCATCCGTCGGTTGATCCAGAGGTAATCCCGCGTTCGCTAATCTCATTCGCAAGGCTTCCGCAAAATGAGCTGGATTCAGGAAGGAACGGCCATCCACATATAAGAAGAGTCGTTCTCTAGCTGTCCACTGAAAAGCCCGAAGCAAAGCGCTTTTTCCTATACCTCCAGGACCGTGAATATGAATAAGGCACCAGTCGTCATTCATACTCTCCAGTTGCTGCCGCATGACGGCCAGCTCTTTCTCCCGCCCTACGAAACGTTTCTGTTGCAGATCATCAAGCACCTGACGAACCATCTTCATTGTCGTTTTATCGCTCCCGGTAAGCGCCGCGTATTTAATATTAATAAGATATTAACCTCCGCTAATTAAAAAAGCTGTCGAATCAGGAGAGAGGAGAATGAAGCTCATCCATGAATATGCCTCGGTCAAGAGTTAATGGAGCCCCAAGACAGATCCCTTTATCTCCTCCGAGACAGCTCATCCTAAGAAACAAACGCAAAAAGTAAAAATGAGGATGGAGCAGGGTCTATATCTGCTCCATCCTCATTTTGTTTTGGTCTATTGCGGCCTTCTTAAGTAGATTGTGGGCAAGCGAACTAAAAAGTGAGAGCTCAGTCATTTATTAATGACTTTTGGCACACCCCCTTCCTTGCTGCTTGATTACACTCCGAACTGTACCGCGAGACCGTGCTTCTCGAATATTTCCTTCATAGCCTTTTTAGCTTCCGCTTCGTCAGGTCCATGAACATCAAGACGGTAAGCTTTGTCCCGAATCAGGGATAAAGTCAAGCCAAGGATGCTTTTGACATCGATGCATTTGCTATCGCAATGAAGAACGATGCTGGATTGATAGCTGCCGGCCGTCTGGTTGATTTCGACAATGGCTGTGGTCGCGATTCCGCTCATTTAAGCCCCTCCTACCAGAAGATTTGGGAAAGATAGACGACAACGGTCACCGGAAATCCCTTGGTATTCTTCTGGCCTCGCCGGTTTCGATCGCGGCCTGGATCACCGCTGCCCTGACCTTGATCACGACCTCTTCGTTAAAGACGCTAGGAATGATGTACTGCTCATTCAGCTCCTCGGCTCCGACCACGGAGGAGATCGCTTCAGCGGCGGCCAGCTTCATTCGTTCGTTAATCGAACGGGCCCGGCATTCCAATGCCCCCCGGAAAATACCGGGGAAACACAGCACATTGTTGATTTGATTCGGATAGTCGCTCCGTCCTGTCGCCATTACGCGCACATACGGCTCCGCGGACTCGGGGTCGATCTCCGGCTCGGGATTGGCCATCGCGAAGACGATCGGATCCCTGGCCATCTTCTTCAAATCTTCCACCTTGAGCACGCCCGGTCCCGATAGTCCGAGGAATACATCCGCATCCTTCAGCACTTCCGACAACGACCCCGTTGCGCGATGCGGATTGGAGTGATCAGCGAGCCACCGCCACATCGGATTGGCATAATCCTCGCCGGCGACAATCGCCCCATGCCGGTCAACCGCAATTAAATTCCGGACACCCGCAGCCAGCATCATTTTCGAACAAGCTACTCCTGCCGCGCCTATGCCGACGACGACAACCTTGATGTTTTCCAGGCTTTTGCCGACAATCTTCAGCGCATTCAGAAGTCCCGCCAGCATGACGACGGCCGTGCCGTGCTGATCGTCGTTAGCGATAGCTTTGCCTTCTCATCCACTGTGTGGCTATCCATTTCTCCCCTACCGTTACGGGATTTCCGGCATGCAACGTTAGTTCATTCAGGCGGTCATCGGTATAAAAATATTCGAAATAGACGGCACTGCCTTTTCTAGGCGTTACCGAAAACCCCAGCGAAGGAAAATACGTCTCGCCGCCTTCCTCTACGTCGTTAAGATACATAATCAGCGTGCTAATGCGATTGTTGATGACCTCACTGGACGTAAAGCCAAGGCCCCTAGCCCAAGCATAATGGGAATTTCCAAGCCGGCGCATAGACTGACCACCGCGCCGACATCCGCATGCGTGCCTTGCAGCTCATTCACAATGAATAGCGGGGTATTGATCCCGTTAACGAAATTGACGATGAACATCAAGATAAAGGCGGTCCACGGCATCCAGATCTGCTTATTTCTAAGCGAATAGCGCTCCGCGGTTTGTGCTTTCCTTGCATGGCCTTGCGCCGGTACACGTTGTTGCAGGAACACGAATGCGAGAGCGGCAATGAGAACATAAATGACGGATGTCCCCGCGAAGAGTCCCTCGTATCTCATAGCGTGGTCATCACTTTGCGGCGGTAGCGGTAAAAATAAAGCGCTTGCAAATGATCGGCGGTTTCCTATATAATTAACCCGAAACGTTTTGGAAAGGTGATACGGATGGCAACCATTAAAGATATCGCGAAAAAGGCAGGCGTATCCGTCACTACGGTTTCCAGAGCCTTGAACGGTTATGATGACGTTAGCGAAGAAACGAGAAAGAAGATTCAAAAAACGGCCTCCGAGCTATCCTATAGCCCCAACGCCGTGGCCCGAAGCCTCGTGTCCAAGAAAACGCGTACGATCGGCCTCATTATTTCCGATATCAACCGCGCGGGCGCGAAGGACGCATTCGCATATGAAGTGCTATGCGGCATCAATGACCGCACGGGTGAACTGAATTACGATTTGCTGCTGTTCAGCACGAATCCATCGAAGCAAATGGAAAAGTCGTACACCGCGCTTTGCAGGGAACGGAACGTAGAGGGCGCGATCATGTCCGGACTACGCATAGACGACCCTTATTTGCAGGAAGTCATTGAACAGAATGCTTTCCCATGCGTGCTGATCGATATTCCCAAGGCTGGAGAGAACGTTGCTCACATCACGTCAGACAATCGGCTTGGCGCTACCAAGGCAGTTCGTCATTTGTTAGAAGGCGGACATCGGCATATCGCCATGATCAATGGCCACGATCAGGCTTTCGTCAGCATGGAACGGTTGAGCGGATTTAAAGATGCCTTAGTGGAATTCGGATTGCCCGAAGATACCAATCCCGTATATGACGGGAAGTTCTCAGAAGACGGCGGCGCAGAGGCTATGTATCAAATTTTGCTGCAGCATCCCGAGGTCACCGCGGTATTTTGCGCAAGCGACTTGATGGCGCTTGGGGCGATGCGAACACTGGAGCGGATGAACCGCAACGTTCCGGGGGATATCTCCATCGTCGGGTTCGACGACATCAATATCGCCGCTTACTGTTCGCCGAAATTGACGACAGTCAGACAAGACAAGTACGAGCTCGGCTATCAAGCTGCTCAAATGTTGATCGACATGCTAGAGAACAGAACCGATAACAGAAAAGTAATCCTGACCAATCAATTGATCGTCAGGGAAAGCACGCGGTCGATTATCGACTGATTTCTTGTTTTTTTTATCTTTTTCCGAAACGTTTCGGGATTATTTTTTCTCCTTACCCGAAACGTTTCGGGTTTCATTTGATTGACTTAACGATTACTTGGAAAGTCTATACAACTAGACAAGGTGGAGATGGGAATGAAATACAGAGTCATTAAAAACAACGACTTGTTCCTGATGACAGACCATTACGGAAATATTCAAGGGGATCTTCAGGGCGGTCTTTACACGAAAGATATGCGGTTCCTCAGCAAACTGGAGCTTACGATCAACGGTAAGCGTCCCCTGCTTTTGTCCTCCGCTGCGGACGAGAACTTCGTTGCCAGAATCCGCATGACCAACGAGCATGAAGAAGAGGACGGCAAGGTTCGGTTGTGGAGAGAATCGTTAGAGCTGATCCGCGAACGGTTTATTTACGGGGATGTCCTATATGAAACGATCTCCATGATGAATTATTCGACTAAAACGATTTCATTCGATCTTGGAATGGCTTTCGACGCGGACTACAGCGACATGTTTCTTGTCCGAGGCTTCCAGCCTGCCGAAGAGCTCGGCAAGGTAACGGAGCGCAAAATGGACGACAACGGTTGGCATACCGTATACATGGGCGTAGATGGCGTAAGAAGGGAAACGGCTATCGCATGGGACTCGAAACCCGATCAAATCGCCGAATCGGGAAAAGTGTTGTTCCAAATCAATTTGGAGCCTGCTAAAGCAAGGCAGATCACTTTTACGATCTCTCCTTCTATTGATGGAAATTATCCGACTACGCAACCTCGCGAGGTTGCGCTTCAGGAGTTGCAGGCGTCTTACGAGCGATGGGGGAACAATCACACGAAAGTCGACAGCGATTCGCCTGTTCTGAATCGTCTTTACGACCGCGGAGTACAGGATCTGCGCGTACTGCTTAGCGACTTCGGGTACGGCTTGTTCCCGGTCGCGGGATTGCCTTGGTATGCGGTTCCGTTCGGAAGAGACAGCTTGATCGCCGCATTGCAGATGTTGCCGCTCAATCCAGAGGTTGCCCGCGGCACTCTGAAGATGATGGCTGCTTACCAGGGCGACGAGTTGAATCCGTGGAAAGACGAGCAGCCCGGGAAAATCATGCACGAAATGCGAAGCGGCGAGTTGGCCCGCTCAGGCCAAGTTCCGTTCGCTCCTTATTACGGAAGCATCGATTCTACCCCCCTGTTCGTTGTCCTGGCGGCAGAATATGCCCATTGGACCGGGGATTTGGATACGATCGCCGGCTTGATGCCGAATATTGAAAGAGCTTTCACCTGGATGGATCAGCATGGCGATCGGGATAACGACGGAATGGTCGAGTATTATCAAGAGTCGTCCAAAGGAATCGCCAACCAAGGGTGGAAAGATTCCGCCGATTCCGTCATCCACGCCAATGGCGAATTCGCGATCGCTCCGATCGCCTTAGTCGAAGTCCAAGGCTACGTCTATCAGGCGAAGAGCAGGCTGGCGCCTATCGTTGAAAAGCTCGGCTTCGAGGCGCTAGCGAAACGCCTTCGCGAAGAAATCGCTCTCCTCAAGAATAAATTCGAAGGTGCGTTCTGGATGCCGGAAGAGCAGTTCTACGCAATCGCTTTGGACGGAAACAAAGAACAGGTGCGTTCCGTTACCTCCAACCCCGGTCATTTGCTCATGAGCGATATCATCTCGGCCGAGAGAGCCCAACAAGTCGCGCAACGGCTAGTGGCTAGCGATATGTTCGGCGGATACGGCATTCGCACCATGTCCAGCGGTTCAACGGGCTACAATCCGATGAGCTACCACGATGGCAGTGTCTGGCCTCACGATAACTCTCTTGCTCTGCTAGGGATGAGCCGGATGGGCTTTAAAGAAGAAGCGTCGACCGTAATCTCGGGACTTCTCAAAGCGGCGGAGCATTTCGAATATACCCGACTTCCGGAGCTGTTCTGCGGCTATGACGATACGATCGGCTATCCGGTATCCTACCCGGTTGCTTGCTCTCCGCAAGCATGGGCTGCCGGAACATCCGTCTCTATCATACAAGCGATTCTGGGGATTCGCCCCGATGCGCCGAACGGCAAAGTCTCTCTCGATCCGTTCCTACCCGGTAACGTTAACCGTTTGACGGTACGGGATTTGCCCGTTGCCGGCGGCACCCTATCCGTCAAGCTGACGCGTAACACCGGCACGGATACCGTTCATGCGGAAATTTTGGACAATAGCAGCGGATGCCGAGTCGAAATCGTCGGCCAGACCGCAGAGGTTCAACGGAATTAAGCAGGCGAAGATAAGCGTTTGCCGTCGACGATCGACCGGCTGGTACCGCCGGCTCGTAACTCGTCGATCCAAGCGACTTTCCCTAGCCGTTTAATTATATAAACAATAAAAGGGAGGAAGATTTTCAATGAAAAAGCACTTATCCACGTTATTGGTTCTAATGCTTGGTCTTGCCTTGGTTCTTTCCGCATGCGGCAACAACTCGAACAAAAACGAAGGAGCTTCTCCTTCCACGTCTTCTCCTTCCGCATCCCCATCGGCCGAGCCGTCCGCTACTCCGGAGCCTGCCAAGGATCCCGTTGAAGTGACGCTCGCAGGCTGGGGCTCTTCGCCGGAAGAACAAGCTTTGTTGCAACAGGTGCTCGATGAATTCCAAGCCAAAAACCCTGACGTTAAAGTCAAATACGAAGTCATCGCCGATCAGTATATGGACGTGATCAAGACCCGATTGATCGGTGGCGAAGCTCCTGACGTGTTTTATCTGGATGCATTCGAGGCTCCTGCCCTGATCGCGAAAGACGTACTCGAGCCGCTTGATAGCTATGTAACGGACGAGTTCGATACAAGCGATTTCGAAGCGCCTATGCTGAACGCATTCAAATCTCCGGATGGCAAAATGTACGGTTTCCCGAAAGACTACTCGACCCTTGCTTTGTTCTACAACAAAAAAATGTTCGCCGATGCGGGCATCGCGGCGCCTCCGGCAACTTGGGACGAACTGCAAGCCGATTCCGAGAAGTTGACGAAGAAAAACGGCGACAAAGTGGAAGTTTACGGATTGGGCCAAGCACCTGAATTGGCGCGCCAAATGTTCATGATCAAAGCGTTCGGCGGACAATTGTCCGACAGCGAAGGCAACGCTACATTCGCGACGCCTGAAGCCGAAAAAGGTCTTGCTCTCGTCGTCGACCAGCATAACAAAGCGAAGACGGCAGGCCAACCTTCCGACGTCGGCGCAGGCTGGGGCGGAGAAATGCTCGGGCAAGGAAAAGCCGCAATGGTTCTGGAAGGCAACTGGGCAATTCCTTATTTGCAATCCAACTTTGCCGACCTCGACTTCTCAACGGCTGAAGTTCCGACGGTTAACGGACAAAAAGGTACGATGGCCTTCACGGTTGCCTATGTTATGAACAAAAACTCCGAGAAAAAAGAGGCAGCTTGGAAGCTGATCTCTTACCTGACGGGCAAAGAAGGCATGAAGACTTGGACCAGCAAGGGCTTCGCCTTGCCGACCCGTAAATCGGTCGCCGCCGAGCTCGGCTTCGACAAAGACGCGTTGCGCGGCGCTCTGGTCGCAGGCGGATCGTACGCGACGCCATGGCAAGCAGGCACGACGCTGCCGACGATTATGAACAACTTCAACAATGAATTTGTAGCCGCTTACAATAATTTATCTTCCCTGACGGATGCGCTTAAAAAAGCGCAAGATACTGCGAACAAAGAAATCAAAGCCGGCAATTAAGATTCAGGCGTAAGCGAAGCAGGGGACGCATGAGGCGCTCAATGAACGTTTCTTGCGTCCCTCGCTTATCGCGGCGGCCTGGTTGGCGCGAAACGAGTGCAGCCGATGGCTTCATCGGGCGTAACGGCTTCAGTCGTGTCGCGCCCCAACGGATAAAGGCCGGAAGGAGAAACATCAAATGACTAAAACGAATGTCAAACGCAAGCTTAAGGAATTGCTCGCAGGATACTCTTTCATGTTTCCCGCTCTCATCGTTCTCGTCGTTTTTTTGTTGCTGCCGATCCTCTACTCGATCTTCCTGTCCTTTCACAAGGTGAATTTGCTTGGCCACGTCAGCTATAAATTTATCGGGACGGACAATTTCGAACGTATGGTAGACGATCCTAGGCTGTGGATCGCCTTAAAGAACACGTTCAGATACGCATTGATCGTCGTCCCTAGCCAAACCCTGCTAGCCCTCGTACTAGCGGCGATTCTAAATATGAAGCTGCGATTCCGCAATTTTTTCAGGGTTGCCTTTTATCTTCCGACCGTTACTTCGTCCGCGGTTCTCGTTCTCATTTTCATGTGGATTTACAATAAAAACGGGCTATTGAATTTTATTCTCGAGTCCGTTGGTTTACCGACTTACAATTGGCTCGGCGACCCGTCCGTCGCGCTATTTGGAATCATGATCATGAACATTTGGTCTACCGCGCCCCTATTTATGGTCATTTACTTGGCTGCCTTACAGGATATTCCCGACTCGTTGTACGAAGCGGCCGAAATCGACGGCGCGAATGCTTGGAAAAAGTTTTGGCGTATTACCGTGCCTCAGCTGAAGCCGGTTACCTTTTACGTTGTTGTCATGGGCGTGATCGGCACCTTCCAAATATTCGACCAATCGTACATTTTCTCTGGCGGTTCCGGCGGACCTAGCAATGCGACTTTAACTATGGTGCTTCTGATTTACCAATATGCCTTTAAGAATCTCGATATGGGCTACGCGTCAGCGCTGGCGTTCATGCTCGCGGTAGTCATCATGTTGATCACGGTTATTCAGAGACTGATATTCAAAGAAGAACGTCTGAATTAGGAGGGATTGAAATGCGTTCGTCGATTAGCCGTTTCAGGCCGTTGTTCTATGTGTTGCTTTCTGTCTATGCTGCCATTACATTCGTTCCGTTCTTATGGGCACTGTCCACCTCGTTCAAGACGCTTCCGGAGATCGTTCATGGCGGCATATCTTTGATACCGAAAAATTTTACTTTGGACAATTATCGGACCATTTTCCACCAGGAGCCGCTTTTCTTCCGTTGGTTTCTGAATAGCGCGATTATCGCCGTTTCGGTTACCGTATCTAATCTCCTGTTCAATTCCATGGCGGGATATGCGTTGGCCAGAATTCGTTTTCCAGGCAGCACCTTGATGTTCTACAGCATCTTGGCCATGATCATGATACCCGGCCAGCTTACCATCATCCCAAGCTATCTGATTATCAAATCCTTGGGCTGGCTGAACAGCTATGAGGCCATTATCGTCCCTATGGCTGCACAAGCAACGTACATCTTCATGATGAGGCAGTTCTTCATCAACTTTCCCCGCGAGTTGGAAGAAGCGGCGGAGCTCGACGGATTGGGACGGTTCGGATTGTTTTTCAAAGTCGTGCTGCCGCTTGCCAAACCCGCGCTAGCCGCGCAAACGATCTTTATTTTCATGGGCGCCTGGAACGAGTTCCTTAAACCGCTCATGCTAATCTCCGATAAGGCTATGTTTACTCTGTCGGTGGGCTTGAATACGTTTAAAGGTCAATACATCAGCTTCTGGAATTATATTATGGCCGCCTCCATCATCATGACGATTCCGGCTCTGCTGATCTACATCGGCTTTAACCGATTTTTCGTCAAAGGAATTACGTTTACCGGCAGCAAGTAAGCACAAAGCCAGAACTCTATTGAAGAGTTCTGGCTTTCTATGTTCGGCGATGGAGCCTGCCTAAGGCTCCTATTTTTTTGCCACTTGTCGGAATTGCGAGGTGCTGCCCCTCACCCTATACAAGCTTTCCCTCGCATGATAGTATGATGAGAAAACGGTTACAGGGGGATAAATTCCTATGAAACTCGAAACGATTAAGCTGGAGAACAGCAACAGCGCTACGCTTACCTTGTACCTTCACAATATTACGAAGGAGCTGGGCGACCAGGCGCGTCCGGCCATATTGGTCATTCCCGGTGGGGGCTACGAATTCGTCTCCGAGCGCGAGGCGGAGCCGGTTGCGATCGCGTTCTACAATGCAGGCTACCAAGTCGGAATACTGCGTTATTCCATAAAAGAAGAAGCGAGAAATATGCAGCCTATGGCGGAGGCGCTCACGGCGATTAAGCTGCTAAGAGAGAACGCGGAGGAATGGCTGATCGCGCCGGACAAAATCGTGACGTGCGGATTTTCGGCGGGCGGACATTTGGCGGCTTCCTGCGGCACGATGTGGAACGAACCCGCGCTTATGGAGAAGCTAGGCTACACGGACGATCGATACAAGCCGAATGCGATGATTTTGTGTTACCCGGTTATCTCGTCGGGCGAGTTCGCGCACCGGGGCTCCTTCACGGCCATAAGCGGATCCCATGAGAACGATGCGGTTGCCGAATTTTTCTCCCTCGACAAGCGCGTGAACGGCGAGACGCCGCCGACCTTCCTATGGCATACGGAGGACGATTCGGTCGTTCCGATCGAGAACGCGCTGCTGCTGATCGGCGCGCTGCGTAAGCATAAGGTATCGTTCGAGTGCCATATCTTCAATAAGGGACATCATGGGTTGTCCATGTGCAACGAGGAAGTGAATTCGCCACACCCTCATGCCGCCCACTGGTTCCCGCTATGCGTAGAGTGGCTCGGCTCGATCGGCTTCCCTGCGAAATAAGCGTGACATAGAGACAAAAGAGCGTTCCCGGCCAACAGGCCGAGAACGCTTTTTATTATTTATTGTCGAACGACATTTTCCGCGATCTCTTGCTAATTAGGGGGAACTTTCCATTTCCCCCTGCGTAATACTCTTATGGTCGAAATCATTCAGAAATGGGAGGTTTAACTTGGAAACTTTAATGATGGCGTTGTTTCTTATCGGCGTCGGGTACGCGGTCCTGACGACGATCGTCGGCGACCTCTTCGGCATGGAGGCGCACGCCGGAGGTCTGCCCTTCCTGTCGCCGACGGTAATCGCCACGTTCGTAACGGTATTCGGAGGAATCGGCTATTTGCTGCTGCATAATACGGACTTGACGGCGGTTCCCGTCGCGGGTCTCGCGCTGCTTGCGGCGCTCGGCGTTTCTTCCGCGATCCTGTTCCTCGTCGTTATACCGCTTCATGCGGCGCAGAAGGGCGTCGCGCTTTCCGCGAAGACGATGATCGGGCGCGAGGCCAAAGTCGTAACGTCCATCGAAGTTCGCCGCGTTGGCGAAATCGTATACGAGCAAGGAGGCTCCCGTCACAGTGCGCCCGCTAAAGCCAACGGGAACATCGAGCAAGGCGCCGAAGTGCGCATCGTCGGCGAGCTGGCCGGTACCTTCGTCGTAGAAAAAATATAAGTCAAATTCGCGCATAGACGCATAGAGAGGAAGATTTCATTGAACCTGGACGCCACGATCTATATTCCGGCTGGTATCGTTATCGTTATTTTCTTACTGATTATCGTATTCGCGTCGCGTTATCGCACGGTTAAAGCCGATGAAGCGATGGTCGTGACGGGAGCGCTGACGGGCGACGGCATGAAAATCGTCAAGGCAGGCGGCACGTTCCTGTGGCCGGTTGTCCAAAGCGCTTCTTTCTTGACCCTGCAAGTGCAGACGATCGAAATCCACACGCCGGAGGTTTACACGATGCACGGAGTGCCGGTCATGGTGGAAGGCGTCGCGCAAATTAAAATCAAAGGAGACCTGGAGTCGATTTCGACCGCCGCCGAGCAATTTCTGGGTAAGCCGGAAGCAGAGCTCAAGGGCATCGCGACCCAGACGATGGAAGGCCATCTGCGGGCGATTCTCGGTACAATGACCGTCGAAGACGTGTACCGCAACCGGGACGAGTTCGCCAAGAACGTCCAGGAAGTCGCGGCAAGCGACTTGAATAAGATGGGGCTGCAGATCGTCTCCTTCACGATTCGCGACGTCCGCGACAAGAACGGCTATTTGGAAGCGCTCGGACAGCCGCAGATCGCATCGGTCAAACGCGACGCGGAAATCGCCAAGGCGAACGCCTACCGCGACGAGCAAATCGCGAAGTCGAAGGCGCTCGAAGAAGGCAAGAAGGCCGAATTTACCGCGGAGACGAACATCGCCGAGTCGCACAAAGAGATGGAAGTGAAGAAGGCGGCGTTCAAGCAGGAGCAGGACATGAAGAAGGCGGAAGCGGACCAGGCTTACAAGCTGCAGGAAGCGAAGACGATGCAATCCGTCAAAGCCGAGGAGATGCAAATTCAAGTCATCGAGCGGGAAAAGCAGATCGAGCTCGAATCGAAGGAAATCGACCGCCGCGAGAAGGAGCTCGTCGCTACCGTGAAGAAGCAGGCCGAGGCGGAGCGTTTCGCGCAAGAGCAGCGGGCCGACGCCGATCGCTACCAGATCGAAGCCAAGGCGAAAGCCGACGCGGAATCGGTACGGCTCGCCGGTAACGCGAACGCCGATAAGGAAAGAGCCGAAGGTACCGCGCAGGCGGACGTTATCCGGCTTAAAGGTCTCGCGGAAGCCGAAGCGAAGGACAAAATCGCCGACGCGCTCCGCAAGTACGGCGAAGCGGCCGTCGTCGAGCTCATCATCCAGAAGTTCCCGGACATCGCGCGCGCGATATCCGAGCCGCTCTCGAGAACCGAGAAGATCGTCATCGTCGACGGAGGCGGAAGCGGTCCTGGCGGCGGAGCGAGCAAGGTCACCGGTTATGTCACCGATATTCTCGCCAAGATGCCGGAGACGGTGAACGCCTTGACCGGCGTCGACGTCAACCAACTGCTCCGCAGACTGGCGAACGGCGATGGCGCGATGAAGAAAGATGCCGGACCGGAGACGATTTAATGTTGCGGTAGGTTCTCGAGGGCTCATCCACTCCGAAGTCTCAGACCGGGAATCGGCATGACCCTTCGAGAGCCGCTGCTAGTTGCACAGCATACAGTTACTTTACCGATTTCGTCGAATAAGTGAGGGCTAGGTGGATTCCGTACACTTAGATTCCGGGAAACTGGCTGTTTGGGCTGGCGTGCGGCGATCTAGGTGTATTCAATACAACTCGCATAGCGTGGGACAACGAGTCTGCGGCAAATAGCTGTACGCAGTGCAACTAGTCCTGAGGCCTCACCTGATTCATGGCGATTAATTCTCCATCAACCAACAAACAACGGCAGGCGAAGACTCCTATTTCGAGTCCCCGCCTGCCGTTGCTTCTATGATCCGTACAGCGTACTTTCCGTTAGCTGGAGCGTCAAAGACGTTGAAGGAGATCGAACCTCATTCGTTATCCATCAGCTTGAAGCTGGAGCCGACTTGCCTAAGGCTTGCTTGAGCGTGTGTAACGCCTCAACCCGGTGACGCTCGAACTTGCCGATCCAACGCTCGTAAATTACCCCGATAGGTACCGGATTTAGATAATGCAGCTTTTCGCGCCCCTGCCATACGACGGTAACCAAATTAGCCTCCTCCAGCAGTAATAGGTGCTTCGTAACCGCTTGACGGGTCATCGTCATTTGTTTGCAAAGCTCTGTTAAGGTCTGACCGCTGTTCGCGTACAAGATGTCGAGTAATTGCCTTCGCGTGCTGTCTGCAAGTGCTTTGAAAAGTTTGTCCATGCGCTTAATATATGCAACAATTTAGTTGCATGTAAAATTCCCTTTTCGATAAGAACGAGGAGTTTGACCGGTTCTCATCTTGAACAACCTGACAAAGAAGCCTTTATCCTGATAACCTGTTCTCTCCGCAATTTCGGATACGGATAGGCGAGTCGTTCTTAGCAGCTCGCAACCGAGTTCAATTCTCAGGTTCTGAACATACCGAGTAAAGGTAACTCCCATTGCTTGGTTAAACAGACGATGGAAATGCCTTATGCTGATCCCGGCGGCATTCGCGGCTCGGGAGGCCGTAATGTTTTCAGTAAAACGATTGCGAATGAAGCTTATCCCCGCCCCAAGTAAGTTATCCGCGTTAGCCGGGGTCTCGCTTTCCGTCGTGGCAAGATGTCGTTCGATTTCCGTTGCAAGCGCGATAAACAAGCTATGCAATCTCGGTACGAAACCGATCCTGCGCTGAAGAAATTCCTGATGAGCTTGAACAAGCAAGGAGCGAAACGTACCGGAGGAATCGCGAACCTGCCTCCAGGTCGGTTGGGCCGGCACAAGGTTAAGAAGGGTAAGCGCCTCCTTCAAAGACTCCAGCCCCGGAAACCGCCCTAACGCTTCGGCAACCCGATCGGCCATGAAGATAAAGTTGTATACGACGAGCGCATGCTCAGGGCCGGTAGACCGCGGGCGGAAAACGTGCGAGGTACCCAGCGGCAATATAAACAGATCCCCGGGACTCACTTTTAGCTCCTCGCCCCCGATATAATGAATGCCATTTCCCTCGGCAACATAACAAATTTCCGTAAACTCGTGCTCATGTACTTGCAAGGAGAAGGACTCGGATATACGGCTCACGTTATAAGGCAAATCTTCGTCAAAGAAGAGTCGCGCCGGCGTAACTTCAATCTTTTTCCTAACCATAAGCGGCCTCCTCAAATGGCAATATCACCTCTAATTTTGGCATGATCATCCCTTTATTGTCCAGCTTGGAACGGTATAATGAGAGAAAAACCACCGATATTCAGCTTAAATAAAAGAGGTGAGCCGAATGAAAATAACAAGCTTAAAAACAGAGTATTCGATTAAGCCTCTTGGCATAGACGCCTTAAACCCGAGATTAAGCTGGCGCATGGAATCGGAAGATCGCGGCGCGAAGCAAACGGCCTATCAAATTATAGTTTCCTCTAGCCCTGAAGCCCTTGCGAAGGATAAAGGCGACTTGTGGAACACAGGCAAAATCAATTCCGGGCAGTTACACGCTATCCGGTATGAAGGAAGCGAACTTATATCCGGTCAACGTTGCTATTGGAAAATAAGAATTTGGGATCAAAACGATACTCCAAGCGGATGGAGCGATACGGAATGGTGGGAAATGGGGCTGTTGCAGGTCACGGATTGGCAAGGACATTGGATTAGCGGCAATCCCGCTCCAACGGATGTCGAAGCTCCGGCGCCTCTATTAAGAACAACCTTTCAATTAGATAAGCGAATCGCGCACGCCAGAGCTTATATTTGCGGTCTCGGTTATCATGAACTGCATATCAATGGCATTAAAATCGGCAACAACGTATTGGATCCGGGATTTACGAATTACGATCAACGCGTATTCTATGTGACTCACGATATTACATCTAACTTGAATACGGGCATAAACAGCATCGGCGTGGAGCTCGGACGAGGTTTTTACGCCCTCAAAACCCCGAACGTATGGCATTGGGAGCAAGCCTCATGGAATAGCGAGCCGAAGCTTCTCATCCAGGTGAACATCACTTTCGAGGACGGCTCGATTCAGTGGATTGCAAGCGATGAAACCTGGCGCACGATATCCGGACCAAGATTGAAAAACTCTTTATATAGCGGCGAAACCTACGATGCCAGCCTTGAAAAGCCGGGTTGGACGTCAGCCGAGTTCGACGATGCCGATTGGCCGACGGCCGCCTTGATAACGCCGCCTCCGGCGAAGCTGCAATCGCAAATCATTCCACCGATTCAAATCGTCGATTCCATTCGACCTACAAGCATTCGACGTTCGGATGCAGGTCACTTCATCGTCGATTTCGGCGTCAATATCGTCGGATGGGTGGAATTCCGAGCGCAAGGCCAAGCCGGTCATGCCGTGCAAATCAGATATGGCGAAAAATTAAATCCCGACGATACGGTAAATAACGAAAATTCGTACGTTCACGCGGAAAGCCAAACGGATCATTATATTTTCAGCGGTAACGGAACAGAAGCATGGGAGCCCGCCTTCAGTTATAAGGGCTTTCGTTACGTGCAATTGGATCATTGGCCGGAAGTACCGAGTCTAGATAGCATCAGCGGCAAAATCGTACGATCATCGGTGAGAACCACGGGGAAATTCAGCTGTTCCAACCCTTTATTCAACCAAATCTACGAAGCAACGAACCGTACTATCCTTAATAATCTGCATAGCATCCCGACCGATACGCCTGTCTACGAGAAGAACGGCTGGACGGGAGATGCGCACCTCATCGCGGAGACTGCCAATTATAGCTTTGACCTGCTTCTCTTCTGGGAAAAGTGGGTGCAAGACATTCAAGATTGTCAAAAACCCGATGGCGCCGTCCCTCTTATCGTGCCGGCTTCCAAGTGGGGATGGGACCATGCGCCGGTGTGGACCTCCGTATACGTTCTTATTCCTTGGTATCTCTATTCGCACTATGGGGATCGAAGCGTACTAGAGCAACACTACGGCACAATGAAAGCCTATGTGGAGTGGGAGATATCCAAGCTTAACGAGGATTATACCGCGCATAGCGTTCTTGGAGATTGGGTCCCCCCGGGCGCCGTCGAATGGGCGCCTCCGGAAGGATCTCGTTTGATGGCGGCGGCCTATGTGTTCCATATTCTCAAGACCATGAGCCGGATTGCCGAAGTCGTAGGATCGGAATCGGATGTCGAACGATTTAGCCATGTGGCTCAAAAGGTGGAAGCGAGCTTCCATACCGCTTTTTTCAACCGTGACAAAGGGATATACGAAACCGAAATCGAAGCCGGTTATCGGCAAGCTTCCAGTCTCATTCCGCTTGCGTTCGGGCTGACCCCTAATGAAGATAAAGCTCAAGTAGTCCACCATTTAATGCATGACATCATTAATGTCCGCGATAAGCATCTGAATACGGGAATCATCGGTACGAAATACATTCTTCCCGTTCTTACGGAATTGGGTTTCGGCAATGTCGCCTATGCGATCGCGGATCAACGAACTTATCCGAGCTGGGGATTCTGGCTGGAAAGCGGCATCCATACGCTGCTGGAAGAATGGGAGTTAAAGTCCCGGTCGCAAAACCATTACATGTTCGGCACTGTCGTAGAGTGGTTCTATAAGTATCTGGCCGGCATCATACCCGATGCACCAGGCTATCAATCCTTTACGGTAAAACCGCACGTCTTGGGATCGCTGACTCAGGTTTCCGCCGAAATAGAGACGCTGTACGGCGAACTTCAAGTGTCTTGGCAACTGTTCGAGGATGGCGATTTCCGCATGAAGGTAACGGTACCCGCAAACGCCCAGGCAACGATCTACATTCCGACCACGCATACCGATATCGTTAAGGAAAGCGATATCCCCTTGGAGTACGTGAAGGAATTAAGAATATTGGACTATGCAAATACGGATTATGTCTTATGCAAGGTAACCTCCGGAACGTATCATTTCAACTCTCGCCTCAATCCTAGCGTTATGTAGACATAGGATTGAGAAAAACAAGAGAAGCCCCCATGCAGATAGGGGGCTCCAATTGTTAGTTGACGCCTATTTAGTTGATCATTCTTCAATCAGCGTAATCTCGACGACCGTATCCCGCTCGTCCGGAAGCGGATACGTGCCGTGCTCCGGCCGCGCGAAGTTGAAGAAAGCGTCGTTCCGATACTGGCCCGCATTCCACGGACGCGAGACGAATACCTCCGCTCCGTCCGACAGAAGTCTTACAGCCTTCACGCGGCCCGCCAGTCCGAGAAGATTAACCGGCCCGACGCTCTCCTCGAGAAGATGAGCGTACAGCTTGTCGCCTTTGCGCGTATACCGGCCCCACTCGGGCTTCGGCAGATCGGCTTGTCCGCAACCGTAGATACTGTCTCCGTTCTTGCCCATCCATTCGCCGACTTCCTCGAGTACCGCAAGTGACTTTCGCGGAATTTCGCCTTTCGCATCCGGACCGACGTTGAGGAGCAAGTTGCCGTTCTTGCTGACGCACTCGACGAGCTTGCGGATAACCGTCTTGGCCGTCTTATAGATATGGTCTGTCGCATCGTAGCCCCAGTTGTTGTTCAGCGTGATACACGCTTCCCACGGAATGGAGTTGCCCCCTTCGTCCGTCACGCCGCTCGGCGGAATAATCTGCTCCGGTGACGCGAAGTCGCCCGAATAGATGCTCGGATTGTTCGTATAGATGGAGCCGCCTTCTCCACCGCTTGCGTCGAGCCGGTTGTCCACGATGATGTGCGGTTGAATGGATCGAATCATCTCCATCAACTCCGTCGCCCGCCACGCTTCGCCCTTCATTTTGTCGTAGGAAAAATCGAACCACATGATGTCGAGCTTGCCGTATTCCGTCAGCAGCTCGCGGACTTGTCCGTGCATATAGTCAATATAGACGCCGAAGCTGGCAGGATCTCGCTTGTAGGCCTCGTTGTCTCGCATCGGATGGAACGAATCCCCGTACGCCGGGTAGTCCGAATGATGCCAGTCGATCAACGAGTAGTACAGGCCGACCTTCAGCCCTTCCGCGCGGAACGCGTCGAGGAACTCTCTCACTAGGTCGCGTTCGCACTTCGTATTGGTCGATTTGTAATCGGTCAACTTGCTATCGAATAGGCAAAATCCGTCGTGATGCTTAGCCGTGAGAACCGCGTATTTCATCCCGGCTGCCTTTGCCGCCTTGGCCCATTCCTTCGGATCGTAGCGATCCGGATTGAACTCGTCGAAGTAGACTTGATAGTTCTCGTCGCTGATTCGCTCGACGCTTTTCACCCATTCCCCGCGAGCGGGAATCGCGTATAGCCCCCAGTGGATAAACATGCCGAAGCGATCTTGAAGGAACCACTCGGTGCGCTCGGTTCGTTGCTCGATATAGGATTGACTCATCGGATAATCAGGCCTCCATGACCTCGGATTTATCATTAGTCTAGCAACAATTTGTGATAAGCTATAGGCAACAAATTAGCCTAAATAGGGATCAGATTAACCTATGTCGAGGAGCCCCAGTATGCCGTTTAACCAGAACCCGGACTTTCTAAGCGAGATGATTCAGCATCTACAAGTTCACCTGGGGGAGGCGTACTATACCGAATGCTCGCCGCAATGGCGCGAGATCGATTACGTCCCCTCGCACAACAAATTTTATTTGATCTGCGGGGGCGACGGTTGGCTCCGGATTGACGGCAAGGATTACCAGCCGGTTCCCGGCCAGCTCGTGCATATGCCCGCCCACGTCCTGCAATCCTATTCCGCGGTCAACGATCGGCCTTATGCGAAGTACTGGTGTCATTTTACGGCAACGATGGGAGGGATGGATCTCTTTCAATGGTTAGATGCCCCTTACATCCTTGACGTTCCGGCGTCCCGTATGGACCACCTTAAATCGCTGTTCGGAGAGCTTGTCGACCTGTACCAGGATCGAAGCTACTTGGCGCGCATCCGGGAGAAGGCCATTCTGCTCGAGATCGTAGCCTGCTTCCTGACGGAATCGAACACGCACCTGCGGTTTATGCCGGGCCGTCTCGGCGATATCGAACGATTAAAGCAGATCGAGGCATTCATCAACGACCACCTGTCCGAAGCGCTGACGCTCGAACAGCTGGCCAAACACGTTCACCTGCACCCGAACTATCTTGTGCGCTATTTTAACAAGCACTTCGCGGTTTCGCCTCTCAAATATTTAAGCAGCAAGCGCATGCAGAAGGCCAAGTCGCTTCTCGGCTCGACCGATCTACCGGTCAAGGAGATCGCGGAGCGCGTCGGTTATCCCGACACCAACCACTTCGCCAAAGCGTTCCGCAAAGAAGCTAGCTGCTCCCCGACGGAGTACCGCTTGCGCGCCGGCCGAAGCTAGATCGCCCTTGATTGACCACGTTACGAGCCGTAAAAGCCGACAACGCAGCGACCTTTGGAGCTTGACGTTATCGAGACTATTAATAATCGAAGAGCCAAGCGGCGCACCGATTCTGGTGTCCTGCTTGGCTCTTTCATTGTCCGTACATCGTATTATAAGTAGCGATGCCGCTGTCTTCTCATCCACTGGGTCGCTACCCATTTTTCCCCGACCGTAACGGGATTCCCCGCATGCAGCGTCAGTTCGTTCAAGAGATTGTCGTTATAAAAGTATTCAAAATAGACGGCGCGACCTCGCTTAGGCATTACCGACAAACGAAGCGATGGGAAATACGTCTCGCCGCCCTCTTCTACATCGTTCAAATACATCACCAGCGTGCTAATCCGATTGTTGACGACCTGGCCGGTCGTAAAATAGTCATAATGAGGCTTATACTGATCGCCGGCTTTATAATGTAAAATTTGTAGCGGTTCGGCGTGGGAAACCGGAATACCCATCAGCTCGGATACCCTGGTCTCGACTTTAAGGACCAATTCGTTCTCGCTTTCCTCGAAAAACATACTGCTGTTCGTTCTAACATCGCTTTCCAGGTGAGTGCTGCCGATTTTAGCACGCTGCAGCCTGCTCTTAGCCAAGTCGATCAGAGCTTCGCATTCCATAGCGCTTAATACGTTGTCCAGAATGAGGATCAGCGGCTCGTCTATTTTGCCGACTATCGTAATCTCTTGGTCCGACGTATGGATCTTGTTACCGACTACATTCATAATCGTCTGTTCTTTAACGGTCATAGTCTCATCCTCCAATACTTGAGGAACCCATCGAAAGAACATGTGCGCTCAGTTAGATAGTTCGTTGCAAGGAAACAAAACCCTTTCAAAATTTCATATTTTTGATAAAGTCCATCCTATCGTCTAAAGGGGGGCAAATAACGCAACTACGGAGATCATCCTAAAGAAGAGAGACCGCCCTCGATGAGGACGGTCTCCGTTACGATCGTATATCGACCAAGTTATGCTCCCTCCGCGACCGGAACCGGGTTACGGCGAACAGGGAATGGTTAGCGAAAAATCCGGTCGTATGCCCCCATGACATCGTCTGCGGCTCGGAGATCGCCTTGGTGCCCTTGGCGACGAATGCAGCGAATCGATTAATACTGGCTCAAATACGCGCCGCCGATGACGGTAATCGTCGAGATGCCCGGGCCGGTCCAGCCGACCGCGAGATTATCCCCGCCTCCGCCTTCCTTGTGCAGAATCTCGAAGTAATACGGTTGCCCGGCGGTCAGCGTAATCGCTACCGATTGCTGGGTCGTATGTTTGTTCCATTCGCGCACGCCCGTGTATTCGTAGGTGCTGGCGATCATCGCCTTGTTCGCCGTGCTGTTGTTCGTGCTCAGCCACAGCTGGGAGGCGTCGTCCGCGGCGATATAGAACGTGTACGTGCCGCTCGTCGTCGGCGTAAGGTAGCCGCGGATGCGGTCGCCGTAGTTATCCGACCAGTTCGTCGGTCCCTCCAGGCTGGTCAACGTCTGCGTTCCGGAAGGCGACGTACCTGTAGGAATGTCTGCTACCGCCGTACCCGATACGCCGGTCCAGTATTCGCGGACGACGCTACCCGCGCCGCCGCCCGTGCTACCGGAATCCGTCGTGACGGAAATCGACCCGCTGGCCGCGGACAGGTTGCCCGTCGCATCTTTCGCCTTAACGGAGAACGTGTACGCCGTGCTCGGCGAGAGGCCGCTCACCGTGTACGAGGTGCCCGTCGGCGAGCCGACGAGCGTCGTGCCGTTATAGACGTTATAGCCGGTCACGGCAACGTTATCGGTCGACGCCGTCCACGTCAAGTTGACGCTCGTGCTCGACTTGGACGGAGAAGCGAGATTCGCCGGCGCGCTCGGCGCTTGCGTATCCGAGCCGCCGCTGCCGCCCGTGTTCACGTCGCACGTCTTGTACGTGCCGGGGATCGGATCGCCGAAGGTGCTATTGCCGCAATAGACGGAGTTCGTGTACGTGCCGTACGCGTAAAATCCGTTCGCCCCGTAGCGGACTTCCTTCGTGCCGCTGAACGTACACGTATTGTTCTCGCCCGCGCAGTTGACCCAGTTCGCCGCAGACGAGCTGCTCGTCGTCACGTTCAGCGCGGCGCTCGCCGCGGAGACGTTGCCGACGGCGTCTTTCGCCTTGACCGTGAACGTATAGGACGTGTTCTCCGTCAAGCCGGTCACCGTGTAGGTCGTGCCGGTCGTCGTGCCCGCCAGCACGGAGCCGTTATAGACATCGTAGCCCGTCACGCCAACGTTGTCCGTCGAAGCCGTCCAGGACAGGCTCACGCTCGTCGTCGTCTTCGACGGCGACGTCAGGCCGGTCGGAGCGGTCGGCGATTGCATGTCGGCCGCCGCGTTCGTCGTTACGCTCAGCGCGGAGCTCGCGGCGGACAGGTTGCCCGCGGCGTCCTTCGCCTTGACCGTGAACGAATACGCCGTGCTCGGCGTCAGACCGCTTACCGTGGCGGTCGTGCCCGCCGAAGTCGTCGCCAGCGTGCCGCCGCTGTAGATTTCGTAGCCCGTCACGCCCACGTTGTCCGTGGAAGCGGTCCAGGACAGATTGACGCTCGTGCTCGTCTTCGACGGCGAGGTCAACCCCGTCGGCACGGATGGCGCCGTCGTATCCGCCGCCGCGTTCGTCGTCACGCTGAGCGCGGAGCTCGCGGCGGAGGCGTTGCCCGCGGCGTCCTTCGCCTTCACCGTGAAGCTGTAAGTCGTGCTCGGCGACAATCCGTTCACACTGAACGTAGTGCCCGCCGTCGTACCTGCCAGCGTCGAACCGTTATACACGTCGTAGCCCGTGACGCCGACGTTATCGGTCGAGGAAGACCACGACAGATTGACGCTGCTGCTCGTCTTCGAAGGCGAGCTGAGGTTCGCCGGCGCGGAAGGCGCCGTCGTGTCCGTGCTACCCGTGCCCGCTAGGTTCACATCGCACGTCTTGTAATAGCCCGGCGCCGGGTCGCCGAATTGGTTGTTCGAGCAGACGACGGAGTTCGTGAAGATGCCGTAATTGAAGCTTCCGTTCGCCCCGAACCGCACTTCCTTCGTGCCGGAGAACGTACAAGTCTGATTCTCGCCCGCGCAGTTCACCCAGTTCGCCTGCGGATCGGTCGTCGCGCTGACCGAGTTGCTCGCAGCGGAGACGTTATTGGACGCGTCCTTCGCCTTGACCGTGAACGTATATGACGTGCTTGGCGCCAGACCGCCGATCGTCGCGAAAGTATTCGTCGCGCCGGTCGTGGAGCCGACGACCGTAGTGCCGCTATAGACGTCGTACCCCGTCACGGCCATGTTATCCGTCGCAGGCGACCAAGCGAGGCCGACGGTCGTATCCGTGACGTCCGTTACCGACAAGCCGGTCGGCGTCGTCGGCGCCTGCGTATCTCCCGCAGCGGTTGTAACGTTCAGCGTATTGCTGCTAGCGGAGACGTTGCCCGCTGCGTCCTTCGACTTGACGGTGAAGCTGTACGCCGTGCTCGGCGTCAGGCCCGATACGGTCAGGGAAGTGCCGGCGGTCGAGCCGTACAGCGTGCCGCCCTTGTATACGTCGTACCCGATGACGCCGACGTTATCCGTCGCGCCCGACCACGACAGGTCCACCGTAACGTTCGACTTGGATGGAGACGACAGCGTCGGTGCCGTCGGTGCCTGCGTATCCGGCGGGCCGGCGTACACATTGATCGTCTGTTGCTTCAGACTCGCACGTCCGCCGTTATCCCACACGACGAGCGTGACGCGATAGTTGCCCGGATTTTGATACGTGTACGTCGGGCTGGTCGCCGTTACCGGCGGTCCTTCGCCCAAATCCCACAGGTTCTCGGCAATCGTGCCGTTGTCCGTGGACGAGTTCGTGAACGTGATCGGCTGTCCGAGCTGCACCGACAGCGGCGACGTGAAGTTCGCGACCGGCTTCGGATCGCTGAAGCCGCGACTCGTCAGCTGCGTGTCCGTGCCGTTGCCGCTGACGATGTTGCCCGACCATTCCAAATCCGCCGCGGAAGAAGGATATTGGTCGATCGACGGCCCCGCGTTGCCCGTAATCGTATTGTTGATGAAGCTAAGGCGGTCGGTGCCGGACGCGGTCGTGATTTCGATTGCCTTGCGTCCGTTATTAATAATATTGTTGCTGTCGAACGTAATGTTCTTGGAGTTGCCGTGTATCCGGACGGCGTTGCCCTGATAGCCGTTGTAAGCCGCCGCCGGATTGTTGTTCGGCCCATCCTTGAACGTGTTCTTATAGAAATACTGATATTGCTCCGTCTCGCCCGTCCCTTCACCCTGGAGCTGCATCCCCCACATGACGATGTTCTGGACCGTATTGTAGCCCCAATATTGATACCCCGTGCCAGGAGACTGCTGCATGCCCACCTGTTGGCCGCCGTCGACAAGGTTATCCGTCGTAACGCCGTGCGTGACCATGACTTCCAGTCCCATTCCTTGGACCGTACCGTCCGTCGTGTGGACCGTATTGCGCCGCACCGCGATATATTCGGAGCGGACCGCGCTGATCCAGTGGTCAACGTTATTGTCCTCGATGACGGAGTAGTTGCAGCTCGTATGCAGCTCGATGCTCAAACCGTGCTCATGTCGTCCGGAGCCCGTTATCGTGTTGCCCTTGACGACGACGCCGTTGCAGCCGTCGCTGGCGAAGATGCCCCCGCGTCCCGTCTCGGAGATCGTGTTATTGAGAATCTGCGTGTTATTCGAGTTCCACCCCGCCCGGATCCCCGCTCCCCATGAAGAGTTCACGCCGATATTGGAGATCGTATTGTTCGCGATGATCGAATTGGAGGTCGCCGAGAGCAGAATGCCGAACGGAGCGAAGCCGTCCGCTTTCGTAATATCCTTAATAATATTGTCGTGGATGTATTGACTATCGCCGGGCTCGCCCCAGATGCCCGCGACGACGTGGATGTTGCTGTTGCCGTCCAGCGTCAGTTGCGCAATTTCGACGTTCGATTTGTTGCCGAGGTTGATCATGTAGTTGTCCGTCGTGCCTACGTATTTAATAATAGTAGTCGTCTTGCTCTGGCCGATCAGCTTCACGCTCGTCTTCGGTATGATCGCTCCCGATGTCACGTACGTGCCGGATGGAAAATAGACCGTATCTCCTGCCGCGGCCGCCGCGATGGCGTTGTTGATCGCCGTCGTGTCGTCCGCCGTATCCCCGCCGTTTGCCCCATATGACGTTACGCTTAGCGTCGCCGCGCTTGCCGCCGGCATCGGTAGGATCGGCAACAGAATCGCCGCCGCGAACAGTAAGCCGACTAACCGCTTGCCCGGTCTTGCCGATATTCTTGTTCCACGCATCTCATCATTCATCTCCTTGTCATTAGTTACTTCGTTTGCTTCCTTTGCTTTTCCCGAGTATAAGCCTAAGCTGCCTTTCGGTTGTTACCGCCTCCCTTCGTTCCGGATAGGCCCATCATCTCACGCGCTCGCGCGCGTCGTGTACTGTACGCTTAGCGAATAGGTACCTGTACGGCTATGATAAATGCAAATAAGTGGAATTTTTAGCACATGGAAACAGGCACCACGATTCGAAGCCGAATAGGAGGAGCCGAGTATGGCGTATACCGTACACTCGATAATCCGATTTCTCGATTCGTAAATAATTTGAAAACAAGCAGCCCTTATGATGAGGTTATCAAGCCCAGCTTGATTAACCCGTAGGAGGAGATTACGATGGAAAAGAAGAAGATTAAGAAATTATCGGCAATCGCGGCTATTATCGCGCTGACGGGCACCGTATACAGCGCTTCCGCCTGGGCATCGGACAACGGCGACCAACCGAAGCAAGAGCAAGCCGCGCAAGGCGTAGCGCAAGAGGGAACGCAACCAGCGGGCAATGAGGCTTTCGCAAGGCATGATAAACTCACGGGCGTTGCGAAGGAGTTCGGAATCGACATCACCGGCATGACCGACGAACAAATCGAAGCGGCTCTGGATGCGGAGAAGCTGAAACGCGGCCCGGACCAAGCCTCGCCGGAAGCTCACGCGAGCATTCAAGACATGGCTAAGAAATTGGGAATCGACACGACCGGAATGACCGATAGCCAAGTGAAGCAAGCGATCACGGACAATCGCGCGAAAGACGCCGAGCAGTCGAACGGCCGTAGTATCGACAAAAACGCGATGACGCCCGAACAGCTTCATCAAGCCCTCGTCGAGGTAGCTCAAGAGCTGAACATCGACATCACGGGCAAGAACGACGATCAAATCGAAGAAGCTCTTCGAGCCTATAAAATGGCACACAGCGGCGAATAAGCGATAGCGTTCTTAACGATCGGATGCGAAGCATCCGGTCGTTTCCTATGTCGGAATGCAAGGAAAACGGAGGGTTAAGATGGAGCGTTCTGTCCTCGTCGTGGACGACGAAGCGAGAATCCGAAAGATGATCGGACGTTATTTGCGCGAAAAGCAATTTCAAGTGAACGAGGCCAGCAACGGCAAAGAAGCTTTGGAAATGATGGCCTCCCGCAATATCGAGCTCGTCATTCTCGACCTGATGATGCCTTTAATGGATGGGGCAGGCTTCATAAAAGCAGTTAGGGAAGTCTCCGACGTGTATATTATCGTACTCACCGCCACGACGGGAGAGGATAAGCACGTGGACTATTACCGCATGGGCGTCGACGATTACGTAGAGAAACCTTTTAGCGTCAAAGCTCTCGCAGCCAAGGTTTCGGCGGTATTCGCGAGATTGGACAGAAAAGCCTATGGGAATGCCGTCGTGCAGGTCGAAGAAGTCAGACTGGACGAGCACGCCAGGCAAGCATTTGTCGGCGGGCGGGCACTCCAGCTCAAACCGAAGGAGTACGAATTGCTTGCCTACTTAATGCGGAACGCGAACATCATGCTCTCCCGCGAACAAATTTTGACGCAAGTATGGGGAACCGATTATAGTGGCGGCGATCGAACCGTCGATATTCATATTAGCCATTTACGCCGCAAACTCGGGGACTACGCGGACTATATCCAAACCGCTTCGGGGTACGGGTATAAATTCGAGGTGAAACGATGAAATACCGGATTTTGCATGCCAAATTGTTCGTGATCACCGCCCTATTCCTCGTTCTCCTGGCGGCAGGCTTACTGTATGCGCAATCCCTCTACTTTGTCGAATATTATACGAACCAGAAGGCCCGGCAATTCGAATCGGACGAACGTTCCGTAGCTAGCAAGATACTGCTTACGAACGGTTCCGAGATTGAAATGAAGGACCTCATAAATAATCTCCAAAAGGAAAACCCCATCGAAATCGCGCTATATCCGTTCGAACCGGGAACCCCGGAAGACATCAAATCCATTATCAAACGCTTGTTAGTCGACGGCAATGGCAATATCGATTCAAGCTCGAATGAAGCAGCCGCGCAAATTCTTCAGCTTCTAGAATGGCCCACGGATATCTCGCAATGGAAAAACGTTCAGCAAATGAAAATGGACATGTACGGTATTCAATATTTGGCCAGATATCGGACGATCCAATTCGATAACGGCTCCACTTATTTAATGGTGACCACAACCTCCTTGCAGCCGGTAGACGAAGCGGTAGTTACGTTAAGAAAATCGACGATTTATATCGTCTTGGCGGCCGTAGGGCTTTCTATCGTGCTCTCCTTGTTGATCGCGAGGCTAGTCGCTCGTCCGTTAATCCGCGAAATCGAACAAGATAAGAAGACGGAAGCGATGAGGAAGCAATTCCTCGCGAACGCGTCGCACGAACTGAAGACTCCGATCAGCATCATTTCCGGTTATGCCGAAAGCTTGGCGGACGGTATCGTAACGAGCGAGCAAGAACGGGAAGAATACGCCAAGACGATTCAAGACGAAGCAGGCAAAATGGGCAAGCTCGTCAAGGACATGCTCGATTTATCCCTGCTGCAAAATGGCAACGTGACGCTAAACAAATCCGAAGTTTCGCTCGACGGCGTACTTCTTCGAACGCTTAACCGTCTGACTCCGTTGGCTAAGAGAAAAGAGATCGACATTGAGCAAGCTCAGATCGCCGCCTGTTCCTTCGCAGCCAATGAAGCTCAGCTCGAGACTGTGTTCAGCAATTTGATCGGCAATGCCATTCATCATACGCCCGTTGGAAAATCTATTTCCGTTCGGCTAACGTGTACCGAACCCGATATACGATTCGAAATCGAGAACGAAGGCGAGCCGATCCCGCAGCAGATGCAAGCTCGCATCTGGGAAAGCTTCTTCCGCGTCGATCAAGCCCGTAATCGGGAAGAAGGCCGCTACGGCCTTGGCTTGTCCATCGTCAAGGAGATCGTCGAGAACCATAAAGGCGTAGTCGGCGTCCATAATACGTCCAAGGGCGTATTGTTTTTTGTTTCATTTAGAAGGGGCCGATAGGCCCCTGTACAGACCAATAGTTATTCACCTACGTACAATAAAAGTGCGAATCGGAGTGATAAATAACTATTGAAGGAGTGAAAGCCATCGATGAATATGCCCCGGGCAAGGGCTAATGGATACATGAGAGTGCCTCCCGCTCCTCCGCCTGCTTATATTCCGCCGAAGCCTAGCGTCTCGTATATGATTGACTGCATCAATAAAGATTCTTACGTGTGGCTTCGCAACGGAGAAAGCTTCTGGTTTTTCCCCGTCTATCTTCAGAGCTTTGGCGTTGCGGGCTTTAGATGGAACGGGGTAACTTGGGTGTTCTATGGCTTCGACCCCAGATTAGTCGATGCCGTGGCTTGCCCTCCGATTCCTACCCTATTCTGAGTTGCCCATCACGAAGAAGGCCGGAACTCCTAGACGAGGAGTTCCGGCCTTTTTTCTACGGATTCAACTTAACAATGACTTTCGTAACATTCGCTCCGCCCATACCGCCGGTGAACTTAATGGTGTTGTTCGTGCCCGCGCCCAGCGTGACGAGACGGCTGACGCTGCCGGTATACGTGCTCCAGCCGCCCGTACCGGGCAGCGTTAGAGAATACGTGTTGCTGCCAGCGACTATGCCGAAGGTCGCTTGGCTGTCCGCGGAACCGTAGATGACGGTCACTTGCGCTTGGCCGCCCACTCCTCCGTTCACACCGGTCACCTGGAAGTATGCACCCGAGATATGCATGTTCTCGATGCTTGTGCTCGATTTGGTCGCCCCGCCCCCGACGGTCACATTGCTTCCGGTTACGGGATAGGTCGTCTCCTGGCCCGTGGTAGGTATTAACGACACGCTGACTTTGGATACGTTGGCGCCGCCCGTGCCGCCGTTCAGCTTAATAACGTTATTCGTGCCCACGTTCAAATTGACGAGGCGCTTCGCTTGACCGGTATAGTTACCCCAGCCTCCCGTGCTAGGCAGAGGAACATAATAACCGTCTCCGGTCGTATCCCCGCTAGCATCTGCCTTGAAAGCTACTCCGTTATCGGGGGTAGCGTATTGCACGGTAAGGAGCGCCTTGCCGCCCGTGCCGCCGTTGATGCCGGTCAACTGGATATAGGAGCCTTGGATATGCATATTCTCGATATTCGCTCCCGATCGGGTAGCCCCTCCCCCGATGGTTACGTTGCTGGCGGTCATGGCATAATCCGTTTTCTGAGTGTACTGGCTATAGTTATTGTTAATTAAATCGTAGTACTTGACCTCCGTAGCTTGGGAAGGAGGCCCGACGTTCGGGACGCCGTCGGTCGTCTGAATAACTTTCTGGATGGTTCCGTCCGCATTGAAGGTCAACTTATCGACGTTGGTGGAACGCAGCGTACCGTTGGATGACACCTTGGCGTTGTGGTAGAACAAATACCAGCTCCCCTTATATTCCACGATAGATCCGTGCGTGGTCTCGCTGTTCGCTACCGGATCCAGAACGATTCCGCGGTTCGTCCATGGTCCGAGCGGATTGCTGCTTGTTGCGTATCGCAGCCGGTTGGCGCCCGGGTTACCGTCGGCATACATCATGTAATATAGGCTTCCCTTCTTGAACACCCAAGGCGCCTCGTGGTAGTCCTGCAGCTCGGTGAATTGCTTGATCGTTCCGCTAATCGACATCATGTCGGCGCCTAGCTTAACGCCATAACTAACTGCTCCGCCGCCGGCATACAGATAATAACTTCCATCATCATCGCGGAACACGCTAGGATCGATCATATTGGTGCCGGGCAGTCCCCCGATATAGCCTTGAACGGTAAAATCCGCATCCGGCTTAGTGCTCGTAGCTACACCGATCTTCCAGGAGTTATTCCAATTCGTGTCGCTTGGATGAGGGAAGAAGAAGTAATAAGTTCCGTTCTTGTAAGCTGCGTCCGGCGCCCACATGAAGCCGCCCTCCGGCCGCCCCCACGACACTTGGCTGGCACGTAAAATCTCCCCTTCGTCCACCCAGTCCACCATGTTATCCGACGAGAAGACGTGATATTTATCCATTAGATCGCTACCTCTAGATGGAAAAATATCGTGAGACGCGTACACGTAAATTCGTCCGTCGCTCCACACGTGCGCGGAAGGATCGGCGGTGAACATACTCGTAATAATGGGGTTTCCGGACATGACGACGGGATCCGCGGCCGAAGAAGAGGACGTAAATCCCACTAGAACGGACAATAGCATGGTTCCTGACAGGAACAGACTCGAAAGCCTTCTTCTCATTAACTTGCCTCCTCGATACCTGAATTAAGGTTGCATCCCGGTAAGCCTTTGCTTGCTTACCATTGCTTCTGCTTAGCCACCAGACAGCGAAGCTGTTGCAACCACCTCCCGGCATCGAGTATGGATAAAAATGTAAACGCGCAAATCAATACTAGCATACCTCATAGTTAACTTGTTCTGTAGTAAGGCAATTTTAAACTTTCCGCTGTCTTTCTTATCCCCTTAGCACTCGGATTTGAAGATGTTGTCGAGGGAACGGTGTACACCATCTTGGTACGGCTAGAAAAAAACAACCTCGTCGACATAGAGAAAAAACCGTCCGAAATCGGACCGCCAAGGAAGTTTTACAGCCTTAACGAGGCTGGGCGGCGCGAGCTGTCGATGTTTTGGGAGAAGTGGCGATACATTTCGTCAAGACTTGCCCAACTAAAGGAGGATAGCTTTTGGGCATTTGCTTTAACTTAATGACATTGCCCAATAGGGGTGCCACACGGTGTAAGAGTTAAGGAACTAAAGACACGGATACAAGGGAAACATTAGCGCCGCCCATGCCACCGTTTAGCCTAATGACGTTATCCGTACCCGGTTTCAGATCGATTAATCGGCTTGCTTGACCGGTATAGTTGCCCCAACCTCCGGTGCCGGGCAGCGAAAGGAAGTAGCCTTCCCCCGCGGTATCGCCGCTGGCGTCTACCTTGAAGGCCGCTCCGCCGTCGGCGGAAGCGTACACTACCGTAAGCAGCGCCTTGCCGCCCGCTCCGCCGTTAATGCCGCTAAGCTCAATGTAGGAACTTTCGACGTGCATGTTCTCAATACTCGTATCCGATTTGCTTGCCCCGCCCCCGATGGTGACGTGTTTGTCGCTCACGGGATATTCCGTCTTCGCGGTGTATTCGTCGAAGGTCCCGCCGACCAAGTCGCGATACTTGACCTCCGTGGCCTTGGAGCTCGGCCCGACCGCCGGAACGCCCTCGGTTGTCTGCTTAACCTTCTGGATTGTACCGTCCTCATTGAAGAAAACTTGGTCCACGCAGACGGAACGCAGCGTACCGTTAGAAGAAATCTCGGCGTTATGGTAAAACAAGTACCAATTGCCTTTGTATTGAACAATAGATCCGTGCGATGTGCCGCTATTCTTCACCGGATCCAGGAGGACACCGCGGTTGGTCCAAGGTCCAAGCGGGTTGTCGCTGGTAGCATACCGCATCTGGTTGCCCCCGTTATGATTGTCGGCGTACATCATATAATAGAGGCCTTCCCGCTTGAATACCCAGCTAGCTTCGTGGAAGTCCGCCAGCTCGGCGAAGCGCTTGGGTGGTCCGTCGAGCGACATCATGTCGTCCTTCAGCTTGACGCCGAAGCTTTTCCCTCCGCCGCCGGCATAGAGATAATAGGAACCGTCATCGTCGCGGAACACGCTCGGATCGATCAGACTGTCGCCGGGTAGCCCTTCGATATAACCTTGGACTTTGAAATCCGCCGCGGGCTTATTGCTTGTAGCCACTCCGATTTTCCATGAATTGTTCCAATTCGAATCGCTAGGATGCGGAAAATAGAAATAATATTTGCCATCCTTATAGGCTGCGTCGGGAGCCCACATGAAGCCGCCCTCCGGCCGCCCCCATGACACGTCGTCAGCACCTAGGATTTCGCCTTCGTCCACCCAGTCGACCATGTTGTCCGACGAGAAGACGTGATATTTATCCATCAGATCGCTGCCCCTGGAAGGGAAAATATCGTGCGAAGGATACACGTAAATTCGTCCGTCATCCCACACGTGCGCGGATGGATCGGCGGTGAAAATACTCGTGTAAATCGGATTGCCCGAGGACACGTCCGCATTCGGGAGTGAACTGGCTGGTGAAGCGGAAGGCGCATTGGCCGGTGAAGCAGATGGCGCGTTGGAAGGCGAACCGGATGGTGAACTGGATGGTGAACTGGATGGTGTGGCAGATGATGCACTGGATGGTGTGGCAGATGGCGAACCAGAAGACGCGTCGGAAGACGTGCATCCGCTCAATACGGTCAGCATTATCGTTGCGGGCAACAGTAATTTAACAAACTTATTCCTCATATGGATGTCCTCCCCGATAGTTTTATATACGGGAGGCATCCCCAGTATGTAGATCGGCTACTCTCAGTGTATAACAGATGAAAGCGCCGGAAGAATGAGGCGTTCTTAAATTATGCTTCGGTAACTTTAACTATATGAGCGAATAAAGTGTCGAACGCAAATTTCAAAGTCGGACCCTGTGACATTCACCTGTATGCCGAATAGCTTAATGGAAAGGCATATAAAGGAGAATTATTTATGGGGAACAAGGGGAGCAGTCCGAAGCTTTGGAAACCCGCAGTAAAGAGTAATACCCGATCCGGCAACTCCGACCATCTTCCGGAAGGTCCTGTTAACTTATTCGCTCACTATATTAGCCTGAATCCCATAACGAAGGTTAATCCGTCCGGTAACCACCTCGATTACTTAAATCCTTTTATTTTTCCCTCTATTTTACATCTATTGATTTATGTAAGAACATAAAAACATCGCCGAAGGGTATGACCCCAGTGGCGATGTTTTCGAACTTTATAGACTATCAAGTATCTTTTTCGAAGCGTTCTAAACCCTTAGCAGCTCAAGATGCCGCCTCCCGAACCTCGCGTTTCCCGACAACCCACAGCAATACCAACGAGATGGCGACCAACACGGTGCAGACGAGATAAACGGAGCGATAACCGTACAATTCCGCGGTGAAACCGAAAATCAGGAAAGCGATCATGGAGCCTACTTTCCCGGTGTTCATATAGAGCGTCGTGGCTGTTCCGGGCATATCGGGAATAAAGTTCTGGAAATAGGTAAGCGCAATGCCTTGCGTAATGGAGACCATTGCGGCGCTTAATATTTGGATCAAATAAATTTCCCATTCGTTAGTCGACAGATACAACAATGCGAAGTAAAGAAAACCGAAGAGAACGCCAAGACGAATGAGAATTCGGTTATCAATCTTCGTAGCAATGATCCCGAACATAAGCATGAACGGAATTTCAAAGACGGGAGGAATGCTGAACGCGATTCCGATCTGCCCTTCTCCGCTATGCATGACCTTGGTCAGGAATTGGGACATATTCAAGCTGCCGATCGTTGTAGCCGCGGCTACGAATGTGAATGCGACTAGATTCACGAAGATGTGCGGCCGCAGGATGAGCTTGCCCAAAGGGACGGGCGGTGCTAGAACGGCTTTAGGCTGCCGGCTCTGCCGTTCCTCCTCGTCGTTCTTCATGAAGAGCAGAACAGCGGCAATAACCAAGACGTACATAATTACCGCGCTGAGAAACAACCCTTTAAAACCATGCTTGATTAAGATAAACGAACCGATCGCCGGCCCCACCGTCCACGATAGAGCGAAAAACATTCTAAACAAATTCATGTAGAACGGCGTATCTTGCTCGGATAACCCGGATCGGGACAACGCGACTCGCGCATAGGCGAATACTTGCCCGAATGAGGATGAAGCAACACCGAGTACGATTGACGAGATGGCCAGCAGAGCATAGTAGTCGCGCACGAACGCATACCCGGTATAACCGATTGCAGCCGAAACCGTACAGATGAGGATGACCGTTCTTCTGCTGAAGTTACCGTCTGAAATTTTGCCGACATAGGTGGAGACGATGACATTGGCAATGGTAGACACGGTCATAAACACGCCGAAGCTCGTATTCGTCATTTCGACTTCATCAATGCCGAACAGAGAGGTGAACGGCAGCACGAAAGAAAAAGAAATGCCTAACAGGATATTAACGAAAATAAGAGCCGGAAACCCTTGGACTCGAAACAGGTTCATGGCTTTGGACATAAACCCGGCTTGATTCGACTGCATATTGAAAATCCCCTTAACCGCTGATTGTTAGATTCTAATGGATTATGCGGTTTAAATCCACGGGGCATAAAAAATCACGCTTTCCATTCAAACGCGCATCGGGAATGATAATCCGCGAGCCCCTTTGCAAACGACTGGTCCGGAAAGTTCCTGTGAAGCAGCTTTAATCCGCCCGAAGTCAACGATAAATGATGGCAATAGCGATAAAATGCCATCCGGTTAGTATCGAGATTGTTATTTTCTAAATAACGGTAATACTCCCCGAACCGGATTCCCAAGAAACTATGCTCATGCTCAATATCGAAGTAGCCTGCTCCCTCAATATCGATTAGGTAGGGCTGAAGCTGATCATCCACCAAGATATGATCTGGGCCCAGCTCTCCATGTATCAGGCCGTAATGGCTTCTTGGTTGGATTGCAGCTTCCAATTCATCTAACTTATCGAGTAAACGGCTGTAATTGTCTCTTACGCTTACCATGTGCCGGGAAGCATATTCTAAGGACATTTTTGCATGTTCTCTCTGCAGCTCATAACATGGTTTATCGTTACTTCCGCTATAATCCGCGGCACCATAGACATCTCTTTCGATAGCATGCATTTCAGATAACATATCCCCAACTCGTTGGAACAACTCATGCCGGACCGTGGTTTCCTCTTGAAAATAAGCTTGAGCTTTTTGTCCATGTACGTATTCGACGAGCGCGTAGTCAAAAGCGTGCCAGTCTCTATCCCTATTCATATCGTATAGCTCCGGCGTTCGAATTCCTCGTTGCCTAAGATAACGATTATTCATTGCGAATAAACCCCCGCCATACGATTGCTGAAATGCGGGCTCATTTAGAATATCTTCCTTGAAATAATTTTGGCTCAGATCCCAAACGTATAGAACGCAAGAGAATCCATTGGTGCAGTCGATTTTGTATACGACTTTTTGCGCGCCGCCGTGAAGTCTTGCGATTCCTTCAACGCGATAACCGGCGCCAAACACTTTGGCAACATAATTCTGTAATTGTTCAGAGGTCAGATGAGCTTCAAATTTCATTAGGCAATGCTCCATTTCATAGGGATTTGCCGGCCAGCAACACAACTGTATAGCAAATGCGGCTAAAGATATAGACTGTTTCTTTATCATCTGTTACCATGTTGATTGAGTTCTGTGTATCGTTAAAACTTTAATAAGAGTTCCACATAATAAAGGCTGGAGCCCTCCAAAGGGATCCCAGCCTTTATTGTGTTCCTGCTCATTCCTCTTCTCCCATGGCTCCCGATTGTCCAAACCATATCGCCAGGCTTGAATACTATAATTCAGCCATTCATTTCGCTAGTACTGGGGTGACTATGATGCGAACCAAGTGGGGGAATTATTACGTCGGTGACGTGATCGGGAAAGGATCCTTTGCCAAGGTCTATAAAGCTTTTGATCCGCAAGGACGCAAGCTGGCCATTAAAGTGAGCGATGACCGCGATGCGGCCAAACACGAAGCGAGGATTATGCAGAGTTACCAGTCCTGCGAGTTTTTGCCGCGCTATTATGACTATTTCGAAATCGGGGAAGATGGCTATTTGGTCTCCGAGTACATCAAAGGGTCGAATTTGGGCAAAAGCTTTCATAATACTAATAAGAATAAGCTGGATCAGGCCTTGAGCGTAGCGATTACGATCAACATCCTCAAGGGTCTAAGACAACTTCACAAAACGGGGTATATCCATGATGATGTGAAGCCTAAGAATGTAAT
The DNA here is from genome assembly GCF_042655785.1 of Cohnella yongneupensis. Classification (NCBI taxonomy): domain Bacteria; kingdom Bacillati; phylum Bacillota; class Bacilli; order Caryophanales; family Paenibacillaceae; genus Cohnella; species Cohnella yongneupensis. The sequence continues at coordinate 50,019 of NZ_JBHSNC010000006.1, read as the reverse complement.
GATTCATCACAATAAGCCCGAGACGGTCAAATTAGTCGATTTCAACATTGCCAAAAAGATCGTAAGTCCCGATGTCATGTTCAAAGAGCTGCAGGATGTGTGCAAAATGTGCGCTTTCCTCATGAACGGGACGCTACCGGATATTCATAAGGCGGAATTTCGCGATAGCCAACTTAGGTCTGTTCTATTAAACCCCTTTGACGAAGACAAGAAAAACAGGTATGCATCGGCTGATGCACTCCTTGCTGCGTTGCGTCCTTTTCTCTAAGGTACCTGACTGGACGCTAGACATCCCTCAAGCTGCTTAATATCCTGAACAGCTGAGAAGGCTCGAACGGTTTCGCTACGTAGGTTTGCATCCCTGCTGCCAACACTTCTTTCTTAACGCCGTCCATCGCGTCGGCGGTCATGGCGATAATCGGAATGCGGTCTCCGCCCGGCAACCCGCGGATCTGTTTCGTTGCCTCGAAACCGTCCATGACGGGCATTTGCAAATCCATCAAAATCGCGTCATATCGGTTAAGCCGTACCTTATCCAATGCAATCTGCCCGTTCTCCGCGATGTCGACCCACATACCGCTGCTCTGCAAAATTTCATGCGCGACAATCTGATTGATCTCATTGTCCTCGACCAAGAGCAAACGAAATCCATCAAACGCGTCAACTTTATTATTCTGACTCTCCTCGCTATCCGTCCGCTCCGCCGTAGCCGCCGCTTCATTCGAATCTAGTGCCGTCAACGTTGAATGCTCGAATGCAAGGGTAAAAGAAAACGTGCTCCCGTGTCCCGATTCGCTAACAGCCTCGATTTCGCCTCCCATAAGCTCGACAAGGCTTTGACTGATCGCGAGACCGAGCCCCGTTCCCCCGAATTTACGGGTGGTGGAATAGTCTGCTTGGCTGAACGGCTGGAACAGACGCGAGCGTTGCGCCTCGGTCATCCCAATACCGGTATCGCTCACCTCAAAGAGCAATGAAGCAGCTTTGTCCGTTCGGCTTGCCGCCGTCACGGCAATACGCACCTCTCCCGCTTCGGTGAATTTTAGCGCGTTGTTCGCAAGATTTAGGAGCACTTGATTAAGCCGTCCTCCCGAGTAGCTCGTTCAGTCCGATGATGGCGTTCATCGGGGTACGAATCTCATGACTCATCGTCGCCAGGAACCGGCTTTTGGCGCTGTTCGCCGCCTCCGCTTCCTGCTTCAGCTTCAAGTCGGTCCAATCGTGAATGACCGCCAAGAGCGGCGCTTTCCTGTCCGCATCCGACGAGGACAAGGTCACGGAATAATAGCGATACGGCTCGTCCCGCATACGCATCTCTAATTCGAATTTGCGCAACTGACCCGTCTGATTGACCGAAGCCAGCGCCTCGTTCCACGCTTCTTGCCGTTGCATCTCCGTTAGCTCGGTCAGCTTTCGACCAATGATCCCTTCCAGAACGAAGCCTAGTCGAGCGACGAACGATCCGTTCGCGGAAGCAATCGTCCCATCCGGCTTCATCGACAAAATGAAATCGTCGGAAGTCTCCACGATCGTCCGGTACCGTTTCTCGTTTTCTTTTAGACGGATAGCCGTCGATTTAATTTCCTGCTCCATTCCGATCGCGCGCAAGCAATAAGAGTAGAGATAACCTATGAACAAGCCGCTGACGACAATAACGGCACTAAACTGCAGCATGATAGATAAGGGCACTTTATTGAACAAAATATTCGTCAGGTGCAAAAGCACGTTAATAAGCAAGAGCGAGGCGATCCAACGTTGCCATATTCCCAACCGCGTCCGGACAAGATACCCCGAGCCGATTACAAGCACCACGATCGTAATGATTGCGCTAATGGACGGAATGTGAATATTGGACATGCTTAGGCGGTAAGCGATAATGACCACTTCCGCTATACCCGCTGTCCAAAAACCGCCCATCTCCGCCGCGATCAGAATAGGAAAATAGCGGAGATCCACGAGCGACTGATCAATTCTAACACCATAATAAATAAGCAACGCGCCCAGCAAACCGCTTAAAAAACCCGACAGAAGCCTAAACCTCCAGCTTCGGCGTTCGGGAAGATTGATGATATAGTGACTAGCCGTAAAAATAAACACGGTCATAATCGATACGTTAACGATTAAATCTCGAAGCACGTGACTCCCACCTTATGGAAGACGTCATGATTATTTCGACATTTTCCGACGGTAATCCTGCCCTCGCCGCCGTGCTCCTGAAACCGATCGGCTCGACTGCCCAAGGAGAGCCTTATTCGCCGTTTGAGAATCACCCATCTAAAACCGAGTAAATAAATTAGACCGACATTCCCGCTTAAGGGGATTATCGGTCTTTTTTCGCGGATGTCGAAGTTCATCGCAACTTCTTCCAATCGGCCAAAGTAAGCTTGTCAATAATTTCATAACCTTGACCCTGCCCCTTCGGCCTGACGATAACAGTGTCTAAGTCAGACATCTCGCCCAATGCGAGTCCTTGAGGAAAACCGTGGGCGACGACAACTTGATTGAGCCTCGGAGAAGGAACTTTTTCCAGCATGGCTTTCAATCCGACTAGTATCCGTTCTTTTTCATCAGGTGTTATATCGCTACTCAGACGGTAAACATCGAACCAAGCCGGATCCGCTTGTACGTTGTCCGCGCCAAATGCTAACGCTGCCGATTCCCTTGATCTACATAAGGGACTCGCTTGCACCGGAGTTTGCACGGGAATTCGCAAGCTCCTGAGTGACTTCCCGAAAAGCAACGAAAGCTCCTTTCCCTCCTCGGAAAGATTTCTTTGAGTCGCGCAATCGCCCAAGACCAGGTTCGGCTGATCTGCACCCACCGTTGCTTCTCCATGTTTGACATACAGAATATAACCGCCTTGGCGAAGCGAATTCAGCAACGAAGGATTAGCAGGCCTGGATGTCATTCTGTTGCCTGCCGCTCCAACCGCTTGCGTCTGAACGACCAGAAGCATCGCTAACACCGTTACAATGAACTTTTTCATCCGCGTATATCCTCTCCGATAGGTTTATTCAGTTGAGGATCAGGTTGCACCTGCTATCTTCACTCGTGCGCTGCGCCCATTTGCAAATTCATCGATTCGATATGACTTTTCGTTTGATCCGTGCCCAAATCGTGAATCAACCCGTAGATCTCCTTTAGAACACTGTCGTATCTGTCGTTCTCTTCGTCATGATGGTAAGGAATTCCGGGATGATGGGCTCGGAAAAAGGCCGATTCATCGGATTGCTCCAAATCCTCGAACAAATTCTTCAGTTTATCCGCGTCTTCCTCGGAAGCGACGATTTCGAATTCATAAGCGGCATCGCCTTGATGGTACATAATCGATTTGGAATGGACCGACACGTAATAGTTTTTCTTATCCACCGTCACGTTCTCCTTTACCGCTTATTTCATGAATATCGCCAACAAGATCGCACCCAATATGACGAGGATCGGAAAGACCCAGTAGCCGATGACCATCGGGTTTGCGCCGACTTGATGCCGAACGGTATACGGATGAATGTCTTTGTCCAATTCCTTACCCCCTTGCTTGCGAATGAAATAGAAGGAGCTAATTAACAAAAATATACAGGCGGCCGCACCTAATAAAAGTAACACAGTGTATATTGACACAAGCCGAAATCCCTCCTCGTCGCGGTGATGTTTATTTTGCCACCGCTGGAGAACGGTTATACTTTATTTATTCGGATTCCAATTCGCCCAAGCGTTATCCGGATCGATGTTATGCACCAAGCTAAATTCGGAGCGCCGCCGTTCATCCGGTTCGCATATGCCGACGAAGCGGATTTCATCCGGATGTTCCAGCGCATAGGTGGCATACGTGTTCATCCCCCGCTGCCCCGCTCCGATCAATATCGCGGTGACTGGTTTCATGCGGTCACTTCCCTTCTTTTTAGCATTCATTATAGGAATCTTGGCCATGCCCGCTCAACTTGAAAAAAAAAAAGCTAAGCTGGACAAATTGCATGACGCAAGGCGATATTTGCTTCCTCTGAAGCCGCTCAACGCAAAAAACCGCCGGCGATTCAAGGACCGCATGGCGATGTATGCAAGGCAACCGGCATTCAACCGGTGTCCGTTTTTTGTCGACTTCGCAAATAATTTGTCGCTTATTTTACAGGATTGATTCGAATAATGTCGAAATGGTTCTAAAGTAGCTCGCGAAACCATCGAGGTGTGTCTCATGCAACCTTTTCGGCAGCCTATAATCGTCTTTTTGATTGTTAGTATTGCCATTGCCGTCATGTCTTTCGTCTCCGCAAGGTCCCATGACGACGCTTCGGAAATTTCCGTTTCCGAATGGAGCGTCGTCTGGAGCCAGAAGTCGGAATTGTCCAGCCCAACTCCGCCTAGGGATCCATCCTGGCTTTCCGCAACAACAGATCGTCCCCTCATCGCCTTGCCGGAAGGAGCTAAAGGCGCCTGGGTGCATGTCGTTGTTCCACCTACAATCGGTTTCAAGCACCCGGGATTATATATCGAACGTCTGTATGGACTCGACGTTACCGTATACGAAGACGATCTCGCGATTTATCGCTCCTCGCGGGACTATGATTTCGAGCGCAACATCGTCCTTCTCCCGCTGAACGCCAAGCCGGTTGCTTCAGATCTATACATCCGCATTGCATCCAAAGAAGGCGCCGGAATCAGCAGCTCGGTGCGAATCGGCGAATTCACCGCCCTGTCCTCCTTGAACGTTCGCAAGATGCTTCCGAATGTTCTGCTTGGAGTCGCGATTGCGTTTCTTGGCTTTATCATGCTCCTCTCCACCGGGTTTTTCGTCCGGAATCTAACCAAGACGGCCAACGCTCTCGGCCTGTTTATCCTATCTACAGGCATTCTGATCATCACGAATTCGTCATTGCCTTACTTTTATTACCCAGACTACGGGCAACTGCTGTTCTTTTTATTTGATGCGTTTATGTTGATGCTGTTTCCTTCCCTGCTCTATTTCGTCGTCCATTCCTTCGAAGAACCCTATGCGTGGCTGAAAAAGTCCGAAAAATGGCTTATCGGTTATTATGGCGCGAGTTTCCTTGTTATGGTCGTCTATAAAGCCGTCGGCGGATCATTTTACTTCTATTACAAGCTCTTTACGTTCTGGATTCTGGCGCCTCTCGTTCTGTTACAGCTGATCGTCACCATCGTCCTTGCCATTCGGAATACCTTCCGAGGAGACCGCCATTCCATGCTTGTATCGACGGGAATTATCGGTCTTGCGGTTTCCGGTGCCGCCGAGCTGATTATCCTGTACACTCGTCATGGTCCGTATCAATTCGTATTATGGAAATTCGGCCTCGTGTTTCTCATTGCTTGTCTCGTCATGGCATTGAATCGAAGAATAGCCGCCGATTATGCGAGACTGCTCTCCTATTCCAGAGAACTGGAACTGTACAACCATCAGTTGCAAAAAACGGAGAGAATGCAGGTGATCAGCGAAATGGCCGCCTCGATCGCGCACGAGATAAGAAACCCGCTGCAGGTGACGAGAGGGTTCTTGCAGTTGCTCTCGGGCAAAGCCAACGAGTCTAACCAATTCCAGTACAGCATGGCCATTAGCGAGCTGGATCGGGCAGCCGCCATCATTACGGATTATTTAACGTTCGCTAAGCCCGAGCAGGAGACACTGGTCATAATGGACGTCAAGCAAGAACTGAGCGCGATCGAAACGATTTTACGTCCAATGATCATGCTGCACGGAGGGGTTTTGTTCGTGGAAGCATCCGAACATCTTACGATCGTCGGAAGCTCGTCCAAATTCAAACAAGCTCTTATTAATATGATGAAGAACAGCGTCGAATCTCTACAGCAAGATGGGAAAATCGAGGTGGCGGCTTACGAGGAAAATTCCACGGTGGTCATACGGATTTCGGATAACGGACAAGGAATGGACGAAGAGCAGCTCGCCAAGCTCGGCAATCCTTATTTCTCTACGAAAACCAAAGGCACCGGTCTCGGACTGATGGTCACTTTCCGGATCATTGAGGTTATGCAAGGAACGCTTGTATTTCGCAGTGAAATAGGCAAGGGAACCGAAGCGACGATTCGATTCCCTCTCGTGCGTCAGGATTAGCCCCAATTGTATTTGAGGTTGCCCGGTTCGCCTTCCGAGCTTTCGAGCTCTGCCGGACTAGGCGGAATAACCAAGAAATAACGCGAAGGTGTTTCTTCCACGGCCAGAAGCTCGATTTCCTCTGGAAGCGTGATGCCGAATGATGCTTGAAGCGCGCTCTTCGGGTCGGCCAGCAGTTGTGCCTTAAATTCTGGATTCTCCCATGCTTTCTGAATGATCTGCACTTTTAAGGATTCCAAAGACATAGAACAACAACCTTTCATGGGAGAAATGGACTGGCTCTCCTATCATAGCATTTTTTAGGTAATATGTACCATTATCGCTTAATTTTCGACAGCAAATGGGATAATCCGCCTTCTGCGGCCAAGCTTAGTTTTGATTTCTCTATACGCTCGGCATCCTTACGGATCCCTTCTGCGATAGCATCGGCAAAAGCCACGAGTCGCTCTGGTACGAGGGGGTCCTGTTGGAGCCGCTCAACATAGCTCTCGGCAATGTCTGCGAGTATGTCTACGGCATGATAGTGGTATATCGCCGTTCTGACCGCGCGTTCATCCAATGTTTCACCGGCAAACTGCGGAAGGCTGGAGCGTACGATCGATAGAAATGCGTTGCCATTGGGGGAGGGCAGATCGTCTCGCCAATCGGTCCAATCATCGGACAACTGGAGCGCCGCAAGCGCCATGTCGATAGCCAGCTCCGCATCTGGAATTCGATCCGGCATCCCTGCATGAAGCAACAACCCGCTCGCCCCTAATTTAACCGGAGCCGCTTTCCGGGCTAATGCTTCGAAGTCTTTCGGGTTAATTGGATGAGCCATTTCAGAATAGACCGCGGACGCCCACTCCCCCACGTATCGGCGATAGCAGTCCCACAGCATAGAATCATGCGGAAAATGGCGTTGGTAACGTCGTCTGAACAGTTCCTCCAACAACTGGCCAAGCGCCAAGGAACTTCGTATCCCCTCCGGATTCCGCTCCATCCCGTCCATCGCATCGTCTAATAGAAAATAGCGAAGCATGGCATAGATATTGCCGACCGCCAAATCGCCGCACAACTCGATCGGGCTGTGCGTCCGATCTCGCATCCAGTACGGCAGCAGGTAGCTGATCCGATTCGCCCGCCCCCCGTTGCGCAGCGGATGACTGAGCGCGAGCAGCTCCTGTCCCCGTTCGCGAAGCCCTTCCGGAAGCTCTGCCATTTCCTTCGATGCCTCTAAGAAGATGAACTCCAATTCTTCGCTATATTGTTCTACTTCTCGCATTCTGCAAGTCTCCTATACTGATTAAACGACGATAGATATCCAAGGCTATTGTAGATTTCCCCTACTATTATACGTCTTTCCAGCGATGGCCAACACGGGCATTGTGAATAGTTCTTTCTTGAATACTGGAAAGTTCGGCGTACAAACCTCATCTTGCACATTTATGAAGCATCGTGCTACCAGATCGTGCATGATAGCCTGCTCGGCCGAACCGAGATCGGATAACTTCCGGTTGGCCCGAATTACGGATGCCAGGACGTTGACTTCATGGGATGACAGTTCACCTGCACGGTTCCACATGTCTTGCATGTCGATTTTATAGAACCACAACGCATCTTGCTTGCTTCCTGCGCCGTTATGTCCCGATTTAACGCTATACGGGTAGGCATACACTTCATACCCTACGATATCCCAATGACCGTCGTGAGGACGCATCGTATATCCATCGGACACACCATTCCGTCGTTGTACGTCCCGCGCCAAGTAGTCTACCGCCATGGGGATGAGTGTCCATAGAATAAAACTACGCTCCCAACGCCACCCGAACACCCTCACCAACTCCGGTAGCGTAGCATCCAGCAATTCAATCAACAGCGGCGCGAACTGCTCTGTCAACTCTTCCGCCCTATGAAAAATATCTCGCTGCATGTCGCGATCTACGATAATAAAGTCGGTCTCGAAACGCCCTTTTGCCACTTCCTTTAGCAGAGTGCCATCCTTGAGCAGATTGACCTCTTCCTCCATGTACGGCATCGAGATGCCGAGTTCGAGACTAAGTTCCTCAAGATTCAGCGGATTCCGGTAAGCGGCGAGCAAAATGTTCTTCGGAATAAGCCGTTGGATAAGCCGCCAAGGCGTACCGTCCTTGCCGTCCGGACCACTCTTACTGAAGTGTACGTCCTCTGCCTTAAAGCTGCGCAACCCGATTTCCCTTGCCATTTCGATCCCCTCCCGCATATTTTTGCGGCATTCGTGAAGTTTGCGTTTAACCGTCCCTTCAGGTAAACCGAGCCTCGTCGCAATGTCAGCGAGACGTTCACCCTCGAAGTAGTAGGCCACGACGATTTCACGGTAGCCGGAAGCAAGAAGCGACAACTCTCGCCGTAACAAAGCAAGATTCTCCCGAAGCAGCAGCTGTTCTTCCGCTGTCGCTTGCCCGTCGGGCACGTTGTCGAGCGGTGCTTCGCTGAAGACTGTGCCGTTGCGACGTTTTTTCTCTTTGGCCCACCTCGCATAGCGGTTTCGCGCAATCGTCCAAATCCATCGACTGAAGTCATCCGGTCGACTTCCTTTCGCGAGGCTTAGCAACGCTTGGGAGGCGATGTCCTGAGCCAAATCTTCCGCATCGTGTTTCCTCACGCAAGTCAGCCAAAGCCAAAACACGAATACACAAACCCCTTAAACTTCTTAGCGTTTGCTTTGGTTTGGTCGGCTTGCTGCTGCTTTGCTTGCCGCCGCCTTTTCCCGTAGTGCCAATGCCTGCGTGTGCTTTTCCCCGTTCTGTTGGAAAGCCTGTTCGTGGTTTTGTTGATCGCGCTGAAGCTGATGTGCTTGCAGTGTTCCATAGTGCATGCTTCGGGCCCACAGCTGACTCAGCTCTGCGCAAATTCAAGCTCGCTCGTCGCAATCTTCGCACGTGCTGTAAAGGGCACGTTCTTCTTCTACAGGCCGTTTTCGCCGGAGCGATCAACACCCGCCATACTAAGCGATGAGAAACTGGTCAATAACAGCAACAAGACGAGAGTAACAACCAACCATTTTGTACGATGAATAAATAATAACATTTGGATTCTCCTTTTTGATTTATTGGTCTAACATTCCTCGGGACATAGCAGAGCCTGCTTATGTTGCAAAATCCGCATAGGCTTCAATATTCTCAACTATAAGTCTTAATGAAAAAAATTAACCTACCCAAATGGGTAGGTTTTCCAAAAAAATAAAGTGGGTAGTTCAGCAAATTTCTCAGGTATTTAAAATCAGGATTGAGGAAATTGGGGTTCGGATATCATTGATTGTCACCACAAGCTAGCGTAAGCGTAATTGCGCACCGAGCCGTGCCAGCGATACCACGGCGATCCGCCCTCCTGCTGCGCATAGAACAGCGTAATTTCGGCATCCGGATCGATGACGACGTAACAGCCGCGAGCGCCATCCCAGCCGAACTCGCCCTTCATGCTGAGCGCATTGTTGTCCTCTGGATTGACCAACGTGCGCACGCCGAGTCCGTAGCTGTAGCCGCTTTTACTCACGCCGCCAAAACGCGCAAAATCTTGCTGCGCTTCGCCATACAGCCGCCGTGTACGCATATCGTTCACCGTCTCTGGCCGCAGGATGCGCTCCCCGTTGGGTGCAAGCCCATAATTGCAGAGCGCTTCGGCGAACAAAATATAGTCCGGAACGGTCGAATACAGTCCGCCGCCTCCGCTCTCGTACGCCCGCCCGGGCTTCAAGTTGAACGACTCCCCGATGCTTTCCGCCTTGTGCGTCTTGCCGTTGAACTGATTGTACAGCTTCGCGAACCGCTTCTCGTCCTTCAAGTCGAAGGAAGTATCCGTCATCCCGATCGGATCGAAAATATAGTCCCGCATATACGCGCTAAGTTTCTTACCTGATACCACCTCAATAACCGCGCCTAACACATCGTGACAGACGGTGTATTTAAAGCGCGTTCCCGGCTCGAACAGCAACGGCTCCTTCGCCAGCGCTCGGATCACATCCAGCGTCCGGCCTTCACCGCCCGACGCCTCGATGACGCTCCGCGCCTCCGGCGTGTCATAACGCTCGATGCCGGCCGTCATGCTGAACAGATGCTCGATCGTAATCGGCGTAATCGCGGGTCGAAATTCTTGCGTACCGTCCGGCAACTCATTACGCACGGTCATATGCTCAAATTCCGGAATATACGCGTACAGCGGATCACTGAGCTTTACTTGGCCCGACTCGACCAACTGCAGCATCGCCGTGCATGTAATGACTTTGGTCGCGGAGTACAACCGGAATATCGTCTCCGGGCCGAACGCGATCCGATTGTCCACGTCGGCATAGCCGGTATAATGCTCGAACACCGGCTCATGCTTGTAGTACATCGCCAGTCCGACGCCGGGGATGTTCTTCTCTTCGTAAAACCGATCCAAGTAAGCTGTCAGCTTATTGAAATTCATGATGTGCCTCCTCCAATACAATCCGACTCATAAGTCTCACTCTTATCATAGAATCTGGATCGCAAATTGGAATGAGACAATTCGATACTAACTAGTCTGAATTTAGCGCAACGGTCGGCTTGCGCGGACAACGTGAGCCGCTAGTTAATCGCCATGCGTGGCGCAAAAAAAGAAGAGGCCGGAGCGATCCGGTCTCTTCCCATGTAATATTATAGCTTCAGCAGCGTAATATAGCCCCACTTGCCATCTATCTTCGCTGCTGCAAGTCCTTCGCTGAACGATTGGATATCTTCGTATACCGGCTCTACAACCACTTTGCCTGTTTTCGTTATGATACCGGATTTGCCTCCCGTAGTCACGATGCCCCATCCGTCTACAAAATTCACAGAATCATAGTCTTTCGTAATAAGTACCCCATTCAGATTGTAAACGGCCGTCTTGCCGCCGTTCGTTCCGGCCGTCGCATAGTCATCGAATGACCAATGATTAACCGAATCATAAACTACGGGGACGATCACTTTGCCGGTCAGATTGACGAGTCCGAACTGATTTCCCTTTTTCACCTGAATAAAACCGACGACCTTCTCATCCTTGAATTCTACATCGATATCGTCATAGATCGGAAGCAGGAGCTGTTTGCCCGTATTATCGATAAGCCCTTTCTTCCCAGCCTTCTCCGTAATCGCAAACCGCTGATCTTTACCCATAAACTCTTGAACATAGCTCAGCTCCGGCTTGATGAGTACCTGCCCCTTCGCATTGAGCAGTCCCCATCCCCAATTGCCCGATATAACGGACGATACGCGGAATAGACCATTCGCGATCCGATCTATTCGATCATAAGCAGGCTTGGTAATTACTTTTCCCGTCTTATCGATCAGACCAACCTTATGGCTCTTAGAGATCATTGCTACTCCGCCACGGAATTGAATGTCAACGCCGCTGAAAGAACGATCGTACTCGAACTGCGGTTTAATGGCTTCCTTGCCCTGCTTATTGATATAGCCCAGCTTGTTCTTCGTAATTACCGGGGCTAAACCATCTCTGAAATCGAATGCCTCGTCATACTTTGGCTGGACGATTACTTTACCGGCTGCGTCAATAAAGCCCCATTTACCGTCTTTGTCGCCGCCTTTTCGTACTGCAGCCATACCTTCATTGAACGCTCCGACGCTTGAGTATACAGGCTTAGCGACGAGCATGCCGCTTTTATTATAAAAACCGTAAGAATAGTTGTTATCGGAACTGCGAACAGTCACTTTGAAAAATCCCGATTCCTGCTTTTCTATATTGTAGTATTGCACAGCAGCAATTTCCTTGCCCGTACGATTAATGAGCCCGTACTTGCCCCCTTTATTAACAATCGACACGCCGCTGTCGTTGAATCCCAGCGCGTAATCATATTTGGGAGGGACGATTTCTTTGCCGGATTTATTAATGAGCCCGGTTTTATCCGCTCGATCTACGAGAGCCGTGCTGCCGACAAACTTGGTGGCATCATCGTATTTGGGCGGTATAACCTCTTTGCCGCTTGCATTAATATAGCCTATTTTCTTGTTCTTGCTGACGGCAGCTAAGCCTTCAGAGAAGTTGTCAATCCAATCGTAAGCAACCGGAGTAAGGAATTTACCCGATTTATCGATAAGTGCCATCTTGGCGTTTTGTTTGACAACAGCTAGTCCACCAACAAAGTCTGAAGTATAGTCAAATTCCGGCTTCAACACCTCAACGCCCGCTTTATTCACAAGGCCGTATTTGTCATTCAACTCCACTTCAATAAGACCGACGTCGTTTACGAGTCCCCTCTTATCCTCGATGCGATCGTATTTAGGCGCTACGACTACTTTGCCGGTTACATCAATAAGACCATACTTGTTGTCTAGGATGATAGCTAGTCCATTCTCAAAATCCCCAATGTAACTATACACCGGTACGACGATCTCTTTGCCTGTGCGATCGATAAGTCCATGTTTTTCGTCTTTGACGACTTCGGCTAGTCCATGCTCATTGAAGCGTTCAATGTCATCATAGCGGGGGGATACGATAAGCTTGCCCGTCTTGTCGATTAATCCCCATCCTCCATCGCTTTTGACAGCGGCCGTACCGGAATCGAATGAGCGCACTTCTTCATACTGAGGCTGGATGGCAAATGACGTCGTTGCTGCTTGTGCCGGTGCAGCCATACTAAGGAATAATGCTGAAGTGAGTGCGATAGAAGCTGCTGTTTTCATGTCATCCTCGCTTTTCGTCTGTAATATTTTATAAGATTACATAATTATACTATGCTTTCTAGAGCATGGCCTGGTAATATAATCCATTTAATTAGAGAAGTATGTCCAATCCAATAGCGCTAATTAATCGCCGAACCTAAAGCTAGGCTAATGCATAGCATGAGAGGAAGTAATCATATGGATTCTCGGAGGTAATGTTAATGGCTGATCAAATGCCGGAAACTAAGTATCAAGTACTTTATCAATCAGATTCTAATAAAGCATCCACTTTAAAATCAATTCGCGATCGCGTACACCAGATTTGCAGCACGCACGTAAATCGATTGGTTCGTGTTCAGACATTGGATGGCCATACCTACGAGGGCGTAATTGTTCACACGGATGGCCAACACGTTCGTTTAATGGTTTCAGCCCCATCCGGGCACCGCTTTTTTGGCCCCGGTTTTGGCTTTGGCGGCCCTGGCTTTGGTGGTCCTGGCTTTGGTGGTCCTGGCTTCGGCGGTCCTCCTTTTTTTGGACCTAGCGCCGCTGCTAGCGAAGCTGCCATTCTCACTCTGGTTCTCTTCGAGCTACTTGTAATCGTTTTATTGCTATAAAAATTCCCCAGCCCTTCTTATCTCCCTATTGATTTCGGCGTAAAACTAAGGGCCGTGAAGGCACCAACTTATGGTGTCTCCCGGCCCTTAGTTATCACGCCCCAGGAGCATGATCGATGCCTCTTTTTAGTTCGATGTAACGGACAAAATAACCGACAAGCTCCGGATCAAATTGCGTACCGGAACATGCTCGCAGCTCCTGAAGGGCTTCTACGAACGACTTTGTTTTCTGGTAAGGCCGTTCGGTTGTCATCGCATCAAAGGAATCTATGATGCACAACATGCGAGCAAGCCGGGGAATTTCAATATTTTTCAAACCATAAGGATAACCTTTGCCATCGTATCTCTCATGATGCAGCTCAACTAACGGCACCAAATCCTTGTACTTGTCCGTTACCATCACGATTTCCTTGCCCCATTGAACATGTTTCTTAACGATTTCCCATTCTTCGTTCGTTAGCTTCGTCTTCTTATTCAGAATATCTCGAGGGATTTCCAATTTTCCGATATCATGGATCAATGCTCCCAGAACTAATAACCGGCGATCTGCCTCATTGAGTTCTAAGACATCAGCCATATCCACCGCATAGGAGAAGACGCGTTTTGAGTGCTTAAACGTATAGACATCTTTAGATAGAAAAATTTTGATATGTTGCTCGATCTCATTAATATCGTGTTCCAGTCTCTGAGGAATTTCGCTCTCCTCACCATAGATGCAAACTGTGTTTTTCCCTTTTGACTTCGCTTTGTAGAGCGCACGGTCCACACAATCTATCAATTGGGACTTGTCATAGGTGTCCTTGTGGAAAGCCATAACTCCTGCCGAAAAGGAAACGCAACCATGAGGGAGAACTTCCACCCCCTCGAAGGGAGTATCGTTGATTTTCTTCCTTAGCTTATCGATAAAATCCTTGGCTGAATCACTTGCGAATCCTGGCATGATGATCGAAAATTCTTCTCCCCCATAACGGGCAGCGAATAATTGAAGAGGCTCACATTCTTCTTTAATAAACTGTCCGAAGAAAGCCAGAAGCCGATCCCCTTGCGGGTGGCCATAAGCATCGTTATATTTTTTGAAATCATCTAGGTCGATCATCACCAAAGACAAGTCTGAATCCTTTTCCCTGGCCTGTTTCATATATTCATCCAGCTTTTCCTCGAAGTAGCTGTGGCTATAGAGGCCTGTTCGCTGGTCTGTATTCGCTTTTGCACTCATTTCGTGGTACATCTTGAACAGTTGCCGGAACGCGTGGGATAGCAGCATTGCAATGGCTAAAAATAAAAACAATCCGAAAGTATTTGCGTTATTGATTAGAATCACGAGAGCGATGGAGAGGAGTAAGGTGCTTAAATAAGCAAACATGGCATCCTTCAGAATTGCTTTTATAATTTCATATAATACCCCTTTATATAATAGAAAGTAATAGAATCCAACAAGGAATACGTTTGTTAAGAAATAAACGGCTAGAGCAATCATATAAGCATATAAATTCTTACTATCGAATAATCCGGTATTCCCTCCAAAAAGGTGGTACGCAGCACTGGCTCCAGTTATCATGATCGTATAATTTGAGAAGTTGAACAGATGCTTCCACCATCTCATCGAACGATTATACAGTATGGATATTATCGAACTAATTAACAATACAAATAGAGAAAACCCCGCACCGAATATAAAAACAGCAGCCAAAAAAATGGATGAGTCCATAGACTGCTGGTTTCCCTGGGGGGGGAGCCGGAATGTAAAATAATCTAAAATTCGAACAGAAACAACGAGTGCATAGATCATGACCCAATCCGTAAGTGAATAGGACCGGAAAGATAGAATGACACTTGAAACAAACAGGATCGCACCAGCCAGACAAATTAGTAACACATAGGTATAACTGGGTTGACGTAACTGACCTATGTACCTACGAGCGACTCCCATTATGATTTCAAACCTTTCATTAGCGCTATCAAAAATGTTATAGGGAAACAGGATCCCTGTTTCCCCTAAGTGAATTATTTAATCACCGACTTTGAAACCAGATGTAAGGGAGATAATTACAGAACCAACAATGATTGCGTTAATGAGAATGCGAGTGATTTTAATACCTTCTAATTTTTTCATATGTATTAGCCCCTTTTAATATTAGTCGCCGACTTTGAATCCAGACGTTAGTGCGATTACAACGGAAGCTACGATAAGCGCGTTAATAAGAATGCGAGTGATTTTGATTCCTTCTAATTTTTTCATTGGGACCAAGCTCCTTTTCAATTGGATTTAGAATGTATTTTATTTTGCCTTGGCAAAGGATGTACTTAATTTGTGAGCCAACAAAGCATGCTGCAGATAAATGAAGATGCCGAAGTTCATAATCACATCACCGATGCTGATGACTAAGCTTCTTGGGTACGGCAGCGTAAGCGGAATAATGTCCCCTAGAAACGGCAGCAATGTTGAATCCGTTAACAGTTCGTGCTTAGTTGTGATCGACTCGCCATTCAGCGTATCCGCATAATTCGGATCTAATACAGCGATCGCATCTATGGAAACCGGCATCTTGCCTCCGTTCGCCAACATGACGATAAAGTTAAGCGCAACACCGGCAAAGATCCACCAAAATCCTCGTTCCTTTCGATTCAACCACAGCATGTAAAGCCCCGCTACATAAACGACCATGAACATGTAACCGTTATAATCTTCAATGACCTGAACGTTATCATGCAGGGAGTATAGCCCGAATTGAATCAGGAGAAGCACCGGAAAAATCCATCCCCCGCGAATTCGAATCTGCGAGAGAGCCATCAGGCCATTACGCCAACCGGCACGAATCCATCCTACAACAAGCCCGATCACGATACCGTCGTAAACCATTTTGGCAAATCCCTTCGAACGTCTTGAAGTAGGTTAGACAACCGCTTTTTGAATGCCAGGCTTCGGTTGACTCTTATTGAGGATGTAAGTCTTCCCGAACTTGCGACAGATAACCTTTCCTTCACGACATAACCGTTTTACATGGTCTTGATGAACTCCCCAAAGCTTGGATGCTTCCTCAGTAGACATAATCTCGTTCAGTGGGTTAATACGGCTTCCTCCTCCTTCATTGAAAAGAGGGAAATCTAGCAAATGAATTTTGCAACTAGCAATTACAGGAAATTCTCTTTTCTAGCTAGATTATATGATGTCCGACACCGGACGTCAATATATTTTATTATTTCTTATCCTTAATTATATTCTCGTAATAATATCCATTTACCTGTTGAACCGCCCAAGGGACGCCTGTTGACTCCGTGTTAACTTCGAGGCACAAAAAATACATCGTCGGGACGCATGAGGCGCATGGCGATGTATTTAATGTATTCATATTGCTATATGTCTCTCGGTTATTCTCAATCTCCTCTAACTCTGCATGGACCAGGCTTCTACATCCCACGTTTTCGTTACCCAATCCTCATAGAACTCAGGCTCGTGAGAGACGAGAACGACTGTACCCTTATAGGCTTGTAAAGCTCGCTTCAGCTCGGCTTTAGCGACGATGTCCAAATGGTTCGTCGGCTCATCAAGCAGAATCCAGTTGCTTTCTTGCATCATCAGCTTGCAAAGACGAACCTTCGCCTGCTCTCCGCCGCTAAGCTGATTAAGAGGGCGCGTAATATGCTCGTTCTTGAGACCGACGCGGGCAAGCGCTCCCCGCACCTCGGACTGGTTCATGAAGGAAAACTCATCCCATACGTCCTCCAGCGGAGTCATCGTTGGGGCCTTAGCCTCTTGCTCGAAATAAGCCGGAGATAGATAATCGCCCTGATACGTCTGGCCTTCCAGCGGAGGAATAACGCCCAGAATCGTCTTCAGGAGCGTTGATTTGCCGACGCCGTTGCAGCCTGCGATGGCAATCTTATCGCCTCGCTCGACGACCATGTTCATCTTGGGCAGAAGCGGCCTATTGTAGCCGATCACCATTCCCTCTGTTTCAAATACGGTCTTGCCGCTTGGTCTGGATTCTTTAAAATTAAAGGTCGGCTTGGCCGCTTCCTCCGGCTTGTCGATGCGTTCTACCTTGTCGAGCTGCTTCTCGCGGCTCTTCGCGCGTCCGGAAGTGGAAGCTCGCGCCTTGTTTTTATTAATGAATTCCTCTTGCTTCTTAATATATTCCCTTTGCTTCTCGTAGGAATCGAGATGCTGCGCTTTGTTCAGTTCAGCCATCTCCAGAAACTTCTCGTAATTGGCCGAGTAACGCGTCATCTTCGTAAATTCAAGATGATAGATAACGTCTACGATCTGATTCATGAAGCCCGTATCATGAGAAATAAGAACGAATGCATAGGGATATTTTTTCAAATAATTCGTCAGCCAGTTAATATGCTCTTCATCCAAGTAGTTCGTCGGCTCATCCAGCAATAAGACGCCCGGCTTCTCAAGCAGCAGCTTGGCAAGCAGAACCTTCGTACGCTGTCCGCCGCTAAGCGCCGTGACGTCGCGGTCAAGCCCGATCGCATTAAGGCCTAAGCCATATGCCATTTCATCGACCTTCACGTCGATTAAATAGAAGTCGCCGATTTCAAGCGCCTCTTGAATCTCTCCCATACGCACCAGAAGTTGATCCAACGTATCCGGATCGGCATCGCCCATCTGCGCAGCAACATCGTTAAGCTCTTGTTCTAATACGAGTAAAGGCAAGAACGCATCCTTCAACACGTCTCGGATAGTTTTACCTGCTTCCAGCTTCGTATGCTGATCCAAGTAACCGTAGTGAACATTAGGCGTCCACTCCACCTTACCTTCGTCCTTCAACAACTTGCCCGTCAAAATGTTCATAAGCGTAGATTTTCCCGTTCCGTTCGCACCGACCAACCCGACATGCTCTCCCTCATTCAATCGGAAAGACACATTCTTGAACAATACCCGATCGCCGAACGAGTGCGATAAGTCTTCAACCGTCAACAAACTCATTTTCTATATCTCCATTCATTATGCACCGAAATATAAACTTCAAATCTCTCGATTATCCGAATCATTGTAACACATAAACGTTCCATCCATGTTTTACCTGATAGGCTGGAGCCTCGACTTCATGCCACAAAAAATACAGAGCTACGGCAATTAAATCCCTGCGCTCTGTATTCCTGTTCATGCTTTTCCGACGAAAAACAAAACCGTGCCGTAAAACTTCATAAAGCGTTTATAATCTGCATTTTCCCTCAATACGACGATGGACGGATAAGCGTTTACCTTGCGCTGTTTTAACGCGGCAAACAGCTCTTTCTGTTCCGTGCAATAAAATTTGCCCTGCTCATACTGGATCAAGAGCGGTGGGCCTTCGAATAGATGATCTTGGTCTTCCTGGCGCCGGTTTTCCTCGATTCCATCCGTTTGAATAAGACGCAAAGGGAACTTAACGACGCCGAAATAGAGATGATCCTTTCCCAACTCACGAGTATCGGGCTCAGCCTTTCGGGTGAACTGCTGATAGCATTGAATCCATTCCTCGAGAATTCCGGCGCTCGCATATTGGACAGCCGAATCGATCGTCGGCGCATACGCCGCGTAACCGTTATTATTTTTCTTCGAGTAAATAATCTTCTTGATAGAATCGAGCGATAAAAAGTATTCGTCCGCGAGTTCCGATACCGTGAGCCCATGGGCGTACTTGTTGCGGATCATTCGATTGCGTCTGTGCAATTGATCCCGGTACCCCGAGGCTTCGCCCCAAGCCCTCTTCTCATCCCCGGAAGGAACGTATATAAGCTTGCCCGACACGTATTTCTGAAGCTCTCTCAGCAACTCTTCCGGGAGGATATCGCCGGCATTCTCGTATTTCATGCGATCACCATCTATAGGGCGTAGATTCGATCTTTCAGCTCGGTCATGGACTTCATGATGGATGTGCAGGACTCCTCATCGTCAATCGATGCATGCCAACGCAAACCGTCAAGTCCTTTGCAATACGCCGTGCATAAATATCTTTCTTTGAAATCCGGAATCACGATGCCCCGCTTCTCGCAATACTGGACGAACAACTCCGGTATGCGAAGATATGGCTTATTTAAGTCCATAATCGCGATGTCCGTAAGGAAGTCGCCGATGCCGGCGAACGTCCAATCGGGGAACCCGACCGTTGTTTTGCCGTCCGTGATCATATTGACGAAGAACGTAAATTCATTGATTAAATAACGATGTCCCTCGCAATAAGGAATCCGGTCTTCCATCTCTTTGTAGTAATGCTCGAAGAACTCCCGCTTCAAGAGCGTAGTATCGAACATTTCCCTCCAATTATACCAGTACCCTTCCTTATGTTCAGCGAAGTTGTCGATTAAGTGTTCCCGATAGGTCGCGTGCTCCGTTTTACATTCCTCATTGAAGTTGCCATAACCTTCAATGCCCGATATGTCCGATGCATGGATCTCGAGGACCTTATCGAAAAACAATTCGTGGCAGTCCCAGAACTGCTCCGGGGTCAGTTGATCGGCCACGAATCCGTTCGGCGTCATGTCGACCTTGTCGGACAGTATGGATCTTAGAATAATATCTCTGCTCATTGGATCATCTCCTCATATGCTTTGTTGGTAACAGCATCAGGCGCGCAACTGATTTAAGTTCATCATAGCGCTGGAGATGGTTGGAAAATAGGCCGTCTATATTTTAAAAATAACTTTGCATATCGGTCAGATTAGATGTGAGTAAATCTCTCTCATCGTGCTCTGTATTAAAGTCCCTTGCTCTCCGGTGTTTTAACTCAATATCATATACATGGCAATCGTGCTTTTAATCGGCTCCTTCGGCAACTTGATATATCCTTTTTCCAAAGCATACTGCAGGCTCATCATTCGCATGGTATAAAGGAATTCGCCGGATACGAACTTCAACTGCTCGGTCAGTCTGGCTGGTACATCCCGTCCAACTACAGCGTATATTGTCTTGTAAAAGGCGTCCATCTCCGCCTGTAAATGCATGTATTGCGGAAGGTTGGCTAGATGACTTACCTGAGCAAATATATCTTTCTTGAATACTGGAAAGTTTGGCGTAAAAACCTCATCCTGCAGATTTACGAAGCATCGAGCTCCAAGTTCCTGCATGACATCCTGCTCGGCCGAACCGAGATCGGATAACATACGCTTATCCCTTATCACGGAGGCCAGGACGCCCACCTCATGGGATGACAGTTCGCCTGCACGGTTCCACATGTCTTGCATGTCAATTTTATAGAACCACATCGTGTTTTGTTTGCTTCCTGCGCCGTTATGACCTGATTTAACGCTATACGGGTAGGTATACATTTCATACCCTACCATATCCCAGTGACCGTCGTGAGGACGCATCGTATATCCATCGGGTACTCTATTCCGACGTAGCACTTCCCGCGCTACGAAATCTACCGCCATCGGGATGAGTGTCCACAAAATAAAGCTACGCTCCCAACGCAACTCGAATGCCCGCTCTAGCTCCGGTAGCGCAGCATCCAGCATTTCAATTAACAGCGGTGCAAACTTCTCTGCCACCTCTTCCGCGCTTATAAAAATATCACGCTGCATGTCCCGATCTACGATAATAAAGTCGGTCTCGAAACGTCCTTTTGCCACTTCCTTTAGCAATGTGCCGTTTTTGAGCAGATTGACCTCTTCCTCCATGTACGGCATCGAGATGCCGAGCTCTAGACTAAGTTCCTCCATGTTCAGTGGATTCCGGTAAGCGGCGAGCAGAATGTTCTTCGGAATAAGACGTTGGATAAGTCGCCAAGGCGTACCGTCCTTGCCGTCTGGACCGCTCTTGCTAAAGTGTACGTCCTCTGCCTTAAAGCTGCGCAATCCGATTTCCCTTGCCATTTCGATCCCCTCCCGCATGTTCTTGCGGCATTCGTGAAGTTTGCGTTTAACCGTCCCTTCAGGCAAACCGAGCCTTTTCGCAATGTCAGCGAGTCGTTCACCCTCGAAGTAGTAGGCCACGACGATTTCGCGGTAGCCGGAAGCCAGAAGCGACAACTCTCGCCGTAACAAAGCAAGATTCTCCCGAAGCAGCAGCTGGTTTTCCGCTGTCGCTTGCCCGTCCGGCATGTTGTCATGCGGTACTTCGCTGAAGACTATGCCGCTACGACGTTTCTTTTCTTTGGCCCACCTTGCATAGCGGTTTCGTGCAATTGTCCAGAGCCATCGACTGAAGTCATCCGGTCGACTTCCTTTCGCGAGGCTGAGCAGCGCTTGGGAGGCAATGTCCTGAGCCAAATCTTCTGCATCGTGTTTGCTTCCCGTCTTCTTCAACGCGAAGTAATAAAGCTTCTCTAAGTACTCACGTTGAATAGTCTTGGCTATCGTATCCGGCACGCAAGCTTCACCTGCCTTTCATCTCAATAGTGTCGATAATGGCAGGATGGTTCGGAAATGACAAAAAAATTTAGAACTCACTTTTGAGACGCTGATCTACGTAATCATTTATGGTTGATTCTTTAGCGCTGACCATATTAATCTGATGTCACCACACGCTAGCATACGCGTAATTGCGCACCGAGCCGTGCCAGCGATACCACGGCGATCCGCCCTCCTGCTGCGCATAAAACAATGTGATCTCGGCATCCGGATCGATGACGACGTAGCAGCCGCGAGCGCCGTCCCAGCCGAACTCGCCCTTCATGCTGAGCGCGTTGTTATCCTCGGGATCGACCAAAGTACGCACGCCGAGTCCGTAGCTGTAGCCGCTCTTGCTCACGCCGCCGAATCGGGCAAAATCCTCCTGCGCCTCGCCGTACAGCCGCCGCTTGCGCAGATCGTTCACCGTCTCTGGCCGCAAGATGCGCTCCCCGCTCGGCGCAAGACCATAATTGCAAAGCGTTTCGGCGAACAGCACATAGTCCGGCACGGTCGAATATAGTCCGCCGCCACCGCTCTCGTACGCTCGCCCAGGCTTCAAGTTAAACGACTCCCCGATGCTTTCCGCCTTGTGCGTCTTGCCGTCGAACCGATTGTACAGCTTCGCGAACCGCGCCTCGTCCTTCAAGTCGAAGGAAGTATCCGTCATCCCGACCGGACCGAATATATGGTCCTGCATATACGCGCTAAGCTTCTTGCCCGTTACTACCTCAATGACCGCGCCTAACACATCGTGACAGACCGTGTATTTGAAGCGCGTTCCCGGCTCGAACAGCAGCGGCTCCTTCGCCACCGCCCGGATTACATCGAGCGTTTGGCCTTCGCCGCCTGACGCCGCAATAATGCGCCGCGCTTCCGGCGTGTCGTAACGCTCGATGCCGGCCGTCATGCTAAGCAAATGCTCGATCGTAATCGGCGCAGTCGCCGGCCGAAGCTCTTGCGTACCGTCCGGCAGCTGATGGCGCACGGTCATATGCTCATACTCCGGAATATACGCATGCAGCGGATCGCTGAGCTTAACTCGGCCCGACTCAACCAATTGCAGCATAGCCGTACATGTAATGACTTTGGTCGCGGAGTACAACCGGAATATCGTATCAGGACCGAACGCGATTCGATTGTCCACGTCCGCATAGCCGGTATAATGCTCGAACACCGGCTCGTGCTTGTAGTACATCGCCAGTCCGACGCCGGGGATGTTCTTCTCTTCATAGAACCGTTCCAAGTAAGCTGTCAGCTTATCGAAATTCATACTTTGCCTCCTCTAATACAATCCGACGGATAGGTCTAACTCCTATCATAGAATCTGAATTGTAAATTGGAATGAGGCAAAGCGATATTAAGTAGTTGGGATTTGGCGTAACGCGTCGTGAATGAGAATACTTGCTGGAGTCGGTAGATATGAAAAACCACCGCTAGGGTCTACGGACCCCTGCGATGGCTTATATGTTTAGTAATACGAATACTCGCTGGGCGTAAAATCAACCGTACTACTCCAAACGACCTTACCCGTCAGATCAATATAACTATAAATTCGGGTCCAGTCGTTCTCATCATAGTAGACGGAAGCAAGCCCATTTTTAAAGGGCGATATAGAGGTGAATTGGGGCCTCGTAATAAAACTTCCTCTCTTGTCGATAAAGCCCCACATCCCTTCTACCCGAACGCCAGCTGCTCCTTCCGAAAAACGCGTATAATAATCCGAGTGGTTTTTCACCATGAAATCGTTATGTGGCGTCGTAAACGCGATTTGGCCGCTTTTATCGATATAGGCCGGTTTATCGTCGTGTACCACATAAGCTAATCCATCCGAAAAATCTCCTGCAAAATCAAATTGCGGGTTGATCGCAAGAGAGCCGTCCGCCTTGCGATAATATCCCCATTTACCTTTCGATTTAACTGCAGCCAGACCCTCACAATGCGACCGCACGTCATCAAAAGTCGGTTTTTCGACCCAATCGCCTGATTTATTGATTAATCCCCACTTACCATCGACCATCGCGCCAGCCATACCCCTCGAAAAGTCCCGTGCATCATCGAACTTAGGTTGAATAATGACTTTTCCGCGAGTATCGATATAGCCTGAACGAATGGTTGATTGAAGACTTGAATAGTCCCTATGAGTAATCCTTGCTAAGCCTTCAGAAAACGGCTCGACGGAGTTAAAATCCACTTCGAAAGGTTTTTTACCCATTGTGTCTACAAAGTAGGACTGGTGATAGAAATCATCCGTTTCGGTAATCATCGCTAAACCGTCTCTAAACGGATCAGCGTCGATCTGACAGATACTAATATTTTCTATTGTGAATTTTAGTTTTCCGTCGAGACCAATAAACCCCTTCTCTCCTCTAAAATTGCTTTCTACATAGGCGAGCCCTTCCGAGAACTCTCGTGCGTTTTTAAATTTGGATTCAATAACGACCTGACCATGAACATTAATATAACCAAAGGATGATCGGCCGGTTTGAATCGGAAACAGGTAAGACATCTTTTTTGCCCCCAGATGATCAGATTTGACAGTAATAAATGCCATCGTCAGACGCAATGGCCACATACTTCCCGTCCGGAGAAAACCTAACCCCCGAACATGATTGTTTGCCCGCCTTGAAGCTTGTCTTTTCGTTACCCTCCAAATCGTATATATAAACGTTAGGATCGTCCCTGAAAGATTGGCCGACGGCAGCGAGCGAAACGCTCGAAACATCAAGCGCATTAACGGGATACAGGCTTGCCTTCAAAGATTTTAAGAGTAAGCCGTCTTTCGTTCTCCACCAAAGAATATCGCCGTTATCGTTGCCAGTAAGCAGAGTAGCTCCGTCCTTAGTAAAGGCGATCGATCTTGCCGGACTTGAATGATCATGCTTGAAAGCATGCTCCAGCTCGCCTTTAGATAAATCGTACAACCTAGTGTATCTATTCCCATTGCAGAGAAGATACTCTCTCGATTCGCCGATATGAAATTTCAATTGCGTAGCTTTACTTTCTATGGATTCAGAGTATGGAATGATATAGAACTCTCTTAACTCTTGTCCTGTTTGAATATCGAATACTTTTATGGACTCGCTATAGGTATGTATTAGAAAACGAGTTGAATCGGGCGTAAAATAAATATTTTTGACGGCATACTTATGAACATTTAGATCCTGATATACAATGCGATTCGTTGCTAATTCGAAAATCTTGATCTCCGATGGAGTGTTAAAGCCTTTTTCATACTGTCCTACATATTTAAAATTTTTTGAAATGCTATTGATTTTCCCGAGGTCTCTCACCAACTCTTTGGATTCCATGTTCCAGATCATTACCCCACGAGTAAACGACGCCACTAACCAATTATTAGATGAAAAAATAAATTCTTTGAATGTCCCTTTTTCGAGTGCGTTAATTGGAAAACGCCGTACTAACCTCATTCCCTCAGACTCCTTCAAATTTATTCACGATTCGCTACTATTATTGTTTGACCGCTTTTGTAAAGTCATCTTTATGCTTAGACATTTTGTTTAAAGTAACGGCTAGATCAGCTAAAGTTACTTTGCCATTAGGTTGGAATTGACCGTCCTTTGCGCTCATCCAACCGGTTTTCAACATGATTGCGACTGCTCCCGGATTTTTAATGCTTTTATAATCCTTTAGTTTTGAAACGATCGGATCTTTTTTGTATTTCTCTGATAGTTTATCTAATCCGGCTACTTTAGTGAGATAATAGGCAGCCGAATCGCGGGTTAAGTTGGCATCCACATACAACTTTTTCTTTTTATCTTTAACTACCCAATTTTGTTTGTAGAAGTAAAACACGTAGGGATAGTAATCAGAGGAGAATCCGACATCAGAAGATATCGCTCCCGTTCCCTTCTCATATTCGATTTCATCCGAGTATGGCGAGATGGATTTTTTGACGATGCGGAACAGGTCGCCTAATTTCAAAGACTGATCGGGTTTAATGGGAATCGTCTCATTCCACGAGAAAATATGATACTTAAATAGCGCCTCAAGCGATTTCTTTTCTTTGTGTTTAGCCACGATATCAGGTAATTTTCTTTCGGTTGCAGAGTTATTATATATTTCATAATACTCTTGCAATGAGACTGACATTTCGCCGCTGGAATTAAAGCCAATTACCTTTCCGTCGGCATTAAGCCTGATATCATACATTTGATACGGGGGGCCTTGTTTTTCTTGAATAAATTCAAATTGATATTTAGACGGTCCAAGGAGGGCATCATCCATTTCCTTCTGGACTCGATCTTCGACCTCCAGAAGCTGAGTGCCTTGAAGAGATGGAACCGCTTTATATATAAAGGCTTGGGCGATGGTTTTGGCCTTTTCACGGCTTACTTTAAAAGGAAAATGAATGACTTCTTGCCTCTCCAAGTACCCCGCCGAATAGTCAAATATCCGAGGTTGTGAAAGGTCTATCAGGAAACTAGAAGTATCTTCAAACGGATTGTCTGGGTGATAAAACTCAATTTTCAATAATTTTGATGTTAAATCGCCAACTTCGATCAACTTTGTCTGATATTCATAATTTGCCGTATACCAGGGCACAAGTTGCTTAGCCCATGTTATTACTTTATCGAGAGACATCTCTTGTTGTTGTAGGTTTGTAGCCGAGCCTGAAACGGGATTAGCGAAAGATGAGGTAATGGCAAAGATGACGAGTAAAAGAAAAGCTTTTTTGATAGGGTAAAACCGTATGTTCAGCATTAAAAAGTCCTCCGACCTGAATATGATCCACCAATAATTAACTAAGTTAATTCTACTTTACAAGCCAGAATCCTCTTTCTTACAATAGTGGGTCAACTTTGATTTGGAAGCAGTTAAGAAGTATTTGGAACTGTCCGACATCACGCAACCCAACAGCGTTCATCAGATCTGGGCAAGAACACAGGGGCATCCACTGACGCTTTCGCTGCTTGTATCGACGATGCTTGTCGGGTCATCCTCCCAAACCTTTGTACCTGATGAAAACGATGTGTTCGCACACGTTGCTGCTGCTTGGCTTCAGGAAGTTCCCGATCCGGACATGAAGGAAATCGTGGAAGCGGCGTCCGTATTGCGCCATTTCAATCATGAGTTGCTGAATTATGCGCTCGGTAGGACCGTCACGGGCGAGCAATTCCGCAGCTTAATCTCTTATTCTTTCGTACAACGGGTCGACCGTGGATGGATATTGCATGATTTGCTGCGCGATGCGATCGGGCTCGACTTCCGTCGCCGGAGTCCGGACTTCTATAATCAGCTTTGGTTGCGCTCTGTTTCCTATTATTCGGACAAAATCAAACGATCTGCCAAGATCGGTATGGCAGCTTGGGAGAACGCCGAAATCTTATTTTATATCGGGAATTATCTTATCCAGTTTCTATTGAATCGACAGTCAATCTCCTACAGCATGGAGCAGCTGCATCCCGCGAACTGGGCGGAAGCGGAGCAATATATGGAGCAGCGGCACGCTACGGCGAAAGACGGCAACGTCGTATACGTAGACCCGTCAACCAACGAACAAGCCACCTATTTAATGACGGCTAAGGAAAGCTTAAATATATTGAATCAAATACGACTGAAAGAGCTGTACGAGCTAGACCCCGCCTGCGTAAAGCTTATCCGGAACGAGAAAGGCAATATTTACGGTCTCATAGTGAGTATCCCCATCAACGAGCTTACACTGGATTATTTGAAGACCCGCCCCATCTCCGCCGCCTACTTCAGGTCGGCTTTCGGAAGCCGAGAGCACACAATTGAGCGTTCCCGGGCATACGAAAGCCGGTTATTTCGTCCAAACCGTCGATGTATTCGATTACTACGATCCGAGCGTAATGCAGGCTACGATATCCACGTTTATTACCGAGGGACGACATCATTCATTACGATTACGACGGAGAAACGCCGACCCCTTACTACGTCATGGATACGAGAGGCACGAAAATTTTACCCTACATGGATAAAATGATCTCTTCCTTCGGCCTTTCCTTAACCTCCAAACAAGATCGTTCGAACCTGGATTGCCGACTGTCCCCCAGGGAGCAAGAGGTCGTGCATTGCGTAATAAACGGAAGCTCCAACAAGGACATTGCACGCGAGCTGTTCCTGAGCGAGGCCACCGTAAAGAAACTCCTGTCCAATATTTTCGAGAAGCTAGATATTAAAACCGAGTACAACTCTCCAAGCTCTATAATACTTAACCGCATGAATACAACTTTCGGGTAATTCTCAGCCTTCAGGCGCTGATTCTATACTGGTTTTAAGGGGAACGTCCCCTATAATCGTATGGAATGGGAGCCGTGACCGCATGCACAATATTGACCTGCAGCATGAGACTAAACCGCTTCGTATTGGGATAATCGGAATCGGGTTTTGGTCCATGTTTACTCATGTTCCTGCAATAAGAAGCTCGGAAAGGGCACAATTGGTCTCCATTTCACGACGGACCCCCGAACGTCTGGAGCTTGCAAGGCAAAGTTTAAATGTCAGCCATGCTTATACCGATTGGCGGGAGCTTATTAACCGCAATGAGTTGGACGCCGTCGTCGTAAGTACTGCCCACCCGGCGCACGCGGAGCCCGTTATTGCTGCACTTGAGCACGGACTGCACGTGTTTGTTGAAAAGCCTCTGGCAGTCACCAGTCATGATGCCCGGCTAATGGTTCAAGCCGCCGAGAAAGCCGAAAGGGTGCTTATGGTTGGTTATGATCGCCGATTCAAAGGTTTATTTCGCACGATAAAGTCCGAGATACAAAATGGCGCGATTGGAACCGTCAGGCAAGTTAGCGTCTCTGTCGCCCAGGATTATTTCGGCTTGTTCGGTGGCGATACTATCCCTTAGGGATTTCTCGGCTTTCTTTCGTCTATAGGGATACCGCCAGGAATCTTTGGCGATGGCAACCTCGATGGTTACTGGAGAAAAGAACGCTCTGATAAAGGTGGAGGGATATTCTTCGATACGGGTTCACATTTTGTCGACTTAGCCCTCTGGCTAGCCGGCGCGGATCCTGAAAGCACTGCGGCGTTTATGGAAACGACCGAATCTTCGACGGAGAAGTACACTAGCGTCCAAGCTAAGTTATCCAATGGCGCGCATGTCTCGATCCAATCCAACGAAACCTTACAAGGGACCGGACCGGCCATGGCTATGGATCTAACCCTTATTGGCGATTCGGGCATCATCCATTGCAATGGAGACGAGGCATGGATATCCAAAGGCGGACAACGAGAGAAGATCGATGTGCAGCTCCCGGATTTCTCGGCAATGGAAGCCTTCATAGCAACCATTAAGGGCGAAGCACCTAATCTCTCTCCGGGGCCGGATGCGATCCGTGTCGTGTCGCTAACCGAAGCGGTTTATCGTTCTGCTGGTGAAAATCGAATTGTTAAGATCTAAAAGAAAAGCCAAGCCAGATGCTCCCTTAACTAAGCACAGGAATTTGCGAGTTGGGTGTCGAAGTTACTCCTACTTACTCATTTTCTGTCTTTATTTTGGAGGGCTCTCGATGATTGCCGCAACAAAGATGCACATCCCTCATGAACGGCATACCTTAATTGCACGCTCGGAACTACTTCGGCTGCTTGATGAGGGCATGGACGCAAAGCTGACGCTCTTATTCGCTCCATCCGGCTATGGGAAAACCACCGCATTAAGCGAATGGGCCAAACAAAGCGGCAAGCTTGTTGCCTGGGTGTCACTGGGCAAGCAGGACGACGACTGGATTACCTTCTGGAACATGGTTATTGCTTCGATCCAGAATCGAGTCGACGGCTTTGGCCTGACCGTTCGGCCGCTGCTGGCGGAGGGGCCTTCTGCATCTTCTGCGTCGATGGAGCCGGCGATGAATGCGCTGCTGAACGAGCTGAATCGACTGCCGGGCGAGCTGGTCATCATGTTTGACGATTATCATCTTACGACGATGCCAGCCATCCAGAAGTCGATGAGTTACTTGCTCGAATACCTCCCGAACCAAATTCATTTATATATCGCAAGCCGCAACGACCTCCCTTTTCCGACAGCAAGATTGTTGGTTAAAGGCGAGATGCAACGGATTACAATCGAGCAGTTGCGGTTCCGGCCGGAAGAAGTGTACGATTTCTTCCGAGAGACGACGGAATTGAAGCTGTCGGCGGAGCAGCTCAATATCCTATACAACCAAACCGAAGGCTGGATTTGCGGCTTGCGGCTTGCGGCCATCTCGCTGAAACGAAGCGGCAATGTGGCTGAATCGATCCGTCAATTCAGCGGCCATCAGCAGCACATATCCGATTACTTGCTGGAAGAAGTCATTCGCGATCTGCCCGAGACGATGCGCGACTTTTTGCTGCAAACCTCCGTGTTAAGCCAGATGAATTATGCAATATGCGAGGCGGTAACCGGTCAAGCGAGAAGTCAGCAACAGTTGGAACAACTGGAACAGCTTCAGCTATTCATCATTCCGCTGGACGATCAACGCAACTGGTACCGCTATCACCATCTGCTGTCCGACTTCCTGCAGGCGATGCTTGCTCGAACAGCGCCCGAGCTGTGGGTTCAGGCGAATGTGCGTGCCGCGCAATGGCTCGAAAATAACGGGTTTATCGTAGAAGCCGCGGAGCACTATTTGGCGGGACGGCAATATGAAGATGTCGTTCGCTTGATCGAAGCGCATCTGTACGAACTTCTTGGAGGCAAGAACGTCGCGGTTGCTCGCTGGGCGATACAAGTACCCGAGCAATACGTAGCGAGCAGGCCGCTTGTCGAGCTTTTTTATTTGTATGTATTGGTCGGTATTCGGCAGTTTAGCGGCATTCCGGATCGAGCGGAACGGCTTCGTATCCGGTTCGAAGCGATGAAGGATCATATGGACGCTGACGTATGGCGCATGACGATGGGAGATATCTATTTTGTCTGCGGTACTGCGGCCTATGTGAAAAGAGACCTCGCGGGCACGGCCGACTATTTTATCCGTGGCGATACGTTTGCGGCCGAGCAAAACTTTTTTATTCAAGGCGGCAACAATAAGCATTATTCGGTCGAAGAATTCGATGACCATCTGAGTTACATTAACGACTTTCATGATGCATCACAATTTTTCACTAGGATGCTGGCGTATTGGAGGGATCGCGTTAACCATCCGTATGCGACGCCGATGTACGCTTCCTATGCCAAGGTATTGTACGAGTGGAACCGGCTGGAGGAAGCGGAGGACTGGCTGGTCCGCATTATGCATGCAGACGGATTCGCGCCGGTTCCTCGCAACCGGTATCAACTTTATGTGGCTGCTTCAAGAATTCAGCAAGCGAAGGGGAACCCCCTAGAAGCCGCGGCGCTGCTAGAACAACTTAAGCTGAAGATTGAATCGCCCGACTATGATATTTTCATACGTAAAATCGAAGCGGAGCAGGCAAGCCTGGCGGTGCGTCAAGGCGACATGGCGTCTGCTCGGCGATGGTTGAAGCAATGCGGGCTGTCGCATTCGGACGAAGCAACGCTGGACAAAGTTTCGGAACAGTTGGCGCTTGTTCGCGCGCTTGCCGCGTGCGGAAATTTCGAACCGGCGCTGTCTCTCGCAGAGCGTCTGTACGAGCTGCTGACGAAGGAAGACCGCCTGAGGGACCGCATTCACGTTCTGATCGTGCAAAGCATGACGTTATATCGCGACAATCGGATTGAGCCGGCGCTTGCGCAGCTGGCTACCGCTTTGCGTCTCGCCGAACCACAAGGGTTCATACGCAGCTTCGTGGACGAAGGATCGGCGATGGCGGAGCTGTTGTCTCTTTATGCGCGGTCGCATGGGGACAAAGACACGGGATCGGCGGATTATGCGCGTCTCGTACTGCAAGCGTTCAATGTCTTTCCTTCTCCGCGACGAATTAAAATTCGATGTTTTGGAAGGCTGCGCATAGAGACCAAGAATGGTCATGCGATCAAGTGGCGGACATCCAAAACCGCGGAGTTGATGGCATTCCTCATTCACCATCGCGGCAAGGCGTTGAGCAGGGATCAAATTCTCGATTGTTTGTGGGGAGAGGTGGAGGTTGACCGGGCAGGAACTCAGTTTAATACAACGGCTTACAATTTGCGAAAGGCTTTAAGCCAAATCGGGCTTGACGGTATCGTCCAACATGTGGAAGGCGGTTACCGTATCGATATGAGCCTATTGGAATGCGATCTCGATGAATGGGATCGCTTGCTGGCCGCCGGGGCGCAGATAGATAACAATGCGTTGCGTGACTATGCCGCTGAGTTTGTTCAATTATACGGAGAGGGCTACATGGCGGGCACCTCGTACGAATGGGCAGCGTCGACGCGAATTCGCCTGGAAAGCGAATACGTCGCGACGTTGCTTCGTCTTCATGAACGCGAGAAGCAGCGGGGACAGTATAATGCCGCTGCGGATCTGCTGCGGCAGGCGCTTGCACATGATCCGCTGAATGAGCACATCCATGAGCAGCTTATTCACGTGCTGGTGTTGGCGGACGATCGTATTTCTGCGATAAAGCAGTATGAGGCGTTAAGGACGATGTTGCTGACCGAGTTTAGAATGGAGCCGAAGGAAACGGCCAGGAGAATGCTGGAGTTTGCGGATAAGAACAATACGGATTGATGGGAAGGCGTTGACGAAAAAGGCACAGGGAGCGAGTCCCGGTGCCGTTTCTTTTACTTTGTATCGATTACGGCAGTCCAGTTTGCATCGTCCCATGTTACCGTTGCGTCGAGCGCTTCACTTGCGAAGCGGAGCGGCACGAAGGTAGATCCGCTCTTATCGGTGAATGGAGCCGTGGTTAGGGTGATCGGCTTGCCGCCAACCGTCGCGGTTTTGCTGCCGATCTGTAGGTGGATTATCGTACGGTTCTTGATGATGTCGATGGACTTATTCTTCGCGTGATAGGTTACGGTTGCCCCTAACTTCTCGAATACTCCGCGGAGCGGAATGAATGTGCTGCCGCCAATGATTTGCGGCTTCGGGTTTACCGTTATATAGGTGCCGTTAAGCTGGATACCGATGTTGTTCGGACTGAATATTGCGGCGATGCTTGGAGTGAGGGCGCTCCCCGTACTAAAAGACCAAGTCTTGTTGAACGTCTTGCCAGCGTCGGGACCCGACCAAGGCGCGAACGTTACCGAGACGGTGTAGGTCTCGTTGCCCGCAAGCGGAGACTTCGGAATGATATGCCAATAGTTCGATGCAGTAAAAGGCTTAAAGAACGGTATCGCCTCGCCTGCACTGTTGGTGAGGGTTACGTCTATGCCATCCAGCAGGTAAGGAGTCTTGAGCGTGATGATCTGCCCTGACTGAGCTACCCCGAATTGCTCGATGGGGTTAGGGATCTCATGCCCGGAGAAAGTCGTGATCACGTTGGTCTGACCATCGTAAGGGTACGTGGCGTATCCCATTGTATTGGCCGCGCAAGCGATCTCGATGACGACGGCACTGCCAACCATACCGACCCCGATTTCCGTGGCATCCGGTGAAATCAAAGGCTCGCGGTGGTACGCCGTGTTCAGAAACTCCTCGATAATGACGTGCGGATCGCTTTCGTCCACGGTCATAATTTCCCAAGTAGGGATCGATGTGTCGCCACCGACGGCGTGGATTCGATCGGCGTGAGTCACCCCTGTGAATCCTTGACCTTTTCGATTCTCGTCGTGGCTGTAGGTGACGTTGGCGATCATGTAAGCCGCATGGTTCTGAGCCGCTTGGGCGAGATATTGGTCGGGCTTGACCGTGGGTAGACCCATCGCTGTCCGTACCCTGTTGAGTTCCTCCATAATCCGCGACGCGAAGTTCGTCCCATTGTCGTCGTACATGATGATCTGCGTTGTCGATACAGATGATGTTGCCGACGCGGAAGATGATGTGACTAAGCTCCCCAACAGCACCGCAAGAGCCAAACTTATCGTGCCAATCCGATTGTGCATGATAGACCTCCAGCATAGGTTAATAGGGAAAGGGGCTTCTCCATTATCGGGAAAAGCCCCTTCACCACGTCAACCGGCGATCTCGTTACGGTGTAGTCGGAGCGTTACCGTTGATCGAGCCTGTACCGGATATCGTACCGGTAACGTCATTCAGAATCATGCCATTGTTCGTGATCGTGCCGTTGTTCGTGATCGTACCGAAGTTCGTGATCGTGCCGTTTGCGGAGTTCGTGATCGTGCCGCTGTTCGTCATTCTGTACCAGACCGAGATGCCGTTGTTGTTCGTGATCGTGCCGTTGTTCGTGAGGACGCCCGTGAGTTCATATACTGTGATTGTGCCGTTATTGATCACGGTCGCTGAGCTTAAAATATGGAATGTGCCGTAAACAGCCAGTTCTGCAGTCGGACCGAACTCATCTGGGGCTGGCGCAGCCAGCGTCAATGTTCCGCTCACATTCAACGCTGCTCCCGCAGCGATGTTCCAATAATAACCCTCGTCCAACGTCGTATTATTCACATTCAGCGTAGCGCCCGTCCCGACTTCGATATATCCATCCACCGTTGAATTGCTCACATTCAGCGTCGAACCATCCGAAAGGGTCAACGTGTGACCATTGAGCGCCGTACTGCTCATATTCAGCGTTACGTCTTCCGGAATCGTCCAATCATCCGTCAGCGCAGCACCGCTAATGGTCACTTCCGTTGGGGACGCAACAGTGACCGTCGCATCGTCCAAATCCAATGCTGTCGCGCTAGAGATCCATTCAGGAAGCGGTCTGACTACCGCACTTGTCGGTGCGCTTGGTACGGCACTAGTCGCTCGGCCCATATACGACACCACAATTCGCAGTCGTTTGCCTACATCTGCTGCCGTAATCGTGTAACTGGCCGTTATTTTGCCCGTGACATTCGCGTACGTCCCGCTGGTCGCCGTCTCGACTTGCCATTGATACTTCACTTGATTGCCCGCCGCGCTGCCATCGCCCATGGTCACGCTGGCTGTAAGCGTATCGCCCAAGGCTGGAGACGGTTTGTCTATCGTGACGCTGGTGATCGGAATAGATACCACGTCGGTCGTTGCCGTTCGCGAGCCGGTAATCGGGCTTACCCCCGTCACCACCACTTGCAGCTTCTTGCCCATGTCCTCAGTTATAACCTGGTAACTTGCTGATGTTGCGTCCGTGATATTCTCATACGTCCCGCTTCCCGCTGCCGTCTCGACCTTCCATTGATAGGTGACGCGACTACCGGCGGCATTCCCATCACCCATCGATACAGCCGCATTCAAGGTGTCCCCTATCGCGGGGGTCGTATTGTCGACACTTACATTGGAAATGGTGTTATTAACCGTCCACTGCGCGATAACCGTAAGATCATTAGCAGGCATTGTCGCAGGTATAGCAGGGGACCAGCCCGCGAATATATAACCTGCCCTTGTAATGGATATTCCCGATATCGATGACAAGGAATCCCCATACCGTTCACCTACCGCAAGAACGGTTGTCGTGTTTCCATTGACAACGCCGCCATTGGGATCGAATTTCAGCTTGTAGACGTTGCGTGAGTAGTACAGCTTCAATTGGAGCGTACCGCTCGTCGGGATTGTCCCCGATACGACCGTACTTGACACGCTGCTGTCATACGAGAATCCCTCGATACTCTTCGGTGTTGCGGTGACCGATGCGCCCACGATGTCGCTAAACGTATCCGTTCCGATTGCGGTGTAACCCGACGTCACGGAGTTGGCTCCATAATAGGTTACCGTATACGAAACCTTCTTCGTATCCCACTGCGCGGTGAAACTAACATCATGCGCCGGCATCGTTGCCGGAACGGCAGGCATCCAAGAGAGTGAATAATTGTCCTTGGTCACGGAAGGCTGCGGTATGCTAGCTCCATACGGAACCTTTTCTGTCGAGACACTGCCTGATCCGCCGTTCGGATCAAATGTTGCGTTATACGTATTGCGCTTGTAGTACAACTTGAGAACCGTAGTACCATCCGCTGCTATTGTACTCGACAAAACGGTACCCCGAACACTGCTGTCAAAAGTGAAGCCCTCATAATTCTTAGGCGTTACCGCACTCGTGACGGCATCTGTTGAACCGATATAATCTTCAACGTCGGCGACGGTGTAGGTATTTGCGGGAGTCGGAACCGTTGATTGCCATTTGTACGTATTCGCAACTGGATCGTGAATTAGAACAGGGTAAGTATTCGAAATCCAGTAGCCCTCTACGGTAGTCTTGGTAATATCCTGCTTCAAGTACACGACTTTGTAATGTACATCGTCTCTGGCCTTCCACTGCGCAGTGTACGTAGTGTCATGATCCGGTGTCGTACTTGGAATGGACGGCGACCAACCGGTAAATAGATAGCCCGGCCTTGACACGACAGGCGGCGTCCAGGTAAAGGTGCTCTTGGATTCAGTGGATATGGCATAGAGTGCGCCGTTATTAACCCCGTAGCCTTTACTAAAGGTTATAGATACCGAAACAGGCACGTATAAAATATTCACACTGGTCGAACCATCCGGCTGAATATACCCCGAATGCGCAACCAACAAACAGTTGTCGCAAGTATACCCCTGCGCTGTGAATCGGCTGGAGATGTTGCTAGGAAGATTGATCTGCGCACCCGTGGTCCCCGTATAGTCTTCAGTCGCCATAAGGGTATACTGCGAAAGGTCAATCCTTGTACGATCGCGATCCGGCTTAGCCATATAGTAGTTTACTTTGTACGGCGTATCCGTCCTAGGCGACCAGTGAGCATAGAACATTAAGGTTTTATTCTGTACCATTACTTCCCATGTCGGCATAACGGTAGGAATCGTAACCTTCGTGCCGTATTGCGGGTCCGTATACCATCCATTAAAGGTGTATCCCGGCTTTACAGGATCGGCAGTGCCGGTAATGGGGTCTCCGGGTTGCCCGGTAATAGTGATAAGATTAGTATTGCCGTTAACTGGATTTAATTGGAAGTAAGTGTCGTTCACTTTAATGTCGACCGTCAATGGAACAGTGCGCGTTGGCGCAATCGCCAATTTGCCGCTATTATATCTGATAGTTAAAGACCCTTTCGCATGAATCGGGAAACCTTTCTTCATTTGCGTGAACAAATCCTGTGAAATCTCTATGCGATTGGTTACGGGATCATAAGAGAAATCGCTACTATCCGACGTGATGGTGAAATTCGACCGATCTAACAGTTCCGTGGTCGTGTCGCCGGTCTTAATGTTCATTTTTTCCATTCTCATATAGTTACCGCTCAATTGATTCATATATATGGAAGGATCTGGACTCATATAAAAGGCTGAGAGATCAATGGGAGATATAGCAGATTGAGGATAAGAGAAATCCACCGCATTATTGACATCTCCAGCCGTGAAAAGCGGCCACGTTTTGTTCATGAGCTCATGACTGGTGGCGAGATAACCATCGCCTAATTGCGCCCCGACTTCGGAAACCAAGTAAATGCCAAGTTCCAAATACAGCGCGCCAATGGTCTTGGTGGTCTTCACACCGCTTACACTCTTGACTTGATAGTAGAAGTACCCCCACAAATTTAAATACAAGCCGGGCTCCACGAAGACGCCAATACTATCCCACTTGACACTACCGAGGCCCGCGTTAAGCGCCACCTTAACACCCGCTCGTAATCCGAGGGTACCCATAACATAAAAATCAAAATTGTAATCCCCATTGCCAGGCAAGTCTACGGTACTACTATCGCCTGTAAAACTGAGAACGTGTATGTGAGCCGAGTACCGCTTAGCGCTGTTGTAACTAAGATCAATACCTACCGACAGATTCACATTGGCGCTGACCACGAAGTCTACTTTAAATTGGACCTCGATGGCAAAGACACACACTCTTAGACGTTCATCCACGATATTTCTCTCAAATAACGGAACCCAATCCGTCTCTTTTTCCAGCATACTTTTGTAGCTATCTTTTAGTGTCGTGGCGTCGATGCTTGTATCCTGCACACCTTCCATCAACGCCTCAAGCTCTGCCTTGATATTCTCTACTTTCCCTAGTTTTCCTTCCGCATCGGCTACGCCCCTGTTTTCTAACACACTCGCCAAGTCAGAATGTTCGACGGTGCTGATCAGGGCGTTTACGCTGATCCCGGTATACGTATAGGCATCTAAGCTAGCAGTGACCGTATAGTCATCTATGACATACCAGTATGGGATATCTCCAAAGAAAGTAGAAATTTTAAGCCAATGCCCTTCGACATCCCCATTGACACCGAGGTTTAGGTACATCTCTTCGGAGAATGTACCGGTCAAGTGGATGACGAGGTCGCTGGAGTCGTTGATACTAACGACAATATCGGCGCCCACTTGCAACGCGACGCTTACGCCGGAGGTTTTCCCGGAGATGTGTCTCAGCGTAGTGCCTGCTTCAGCTACGACAGTCAGATTTTTCACGCTTACTCTGGAAGGACTGCTGCTTGCGGCCATCGGCGCAAGCTGACTGTACTGTTGCTTGAAACTGTCGGTCTGCAACGCCAAGTCAGACAGATAATCGGCGGCTTGAGCGACGAACCCGCTGTCTTTTGCTTGTTGCTCGACTTGCCCTTCCAACGTCGCGATATCCTCGGCGGACAATAATTGATCGCCATTGAGCTGTTGTTGCTGATAGACATCGAGGGTATGCGTCATCTCGTCTACTGTGGCATCGGTATACGTGATGGTATCCATTTCTCCGTCATGTGTAATCGACGTGATGCGCCCATAACCTGTTACAGTGGAGCCTTCGCTAGCAAATTTACCCGTGTAGAAACCGATGAAGTCTCCCGCATTGACCACGGTGAGTTCATTCAGACCATATGGCGCATACAGATTGTCACTATAGTTCATCGCGGTATGCTCCACCGTGATGGAATGGTTCGTCGCGTCCCCATCCGTGTCCGCCGCCGTACTCACGGGAAGCACATCGGGTTTGGTCAATACATTCTTAGAATCCGCATGGGTATAAGTGTAGGTGCCGCCATTGATCGCCGTGATCTGTATATAGGCAACACTGCCGTCATTGGCGTTATCCACCGTGCGCTGATCAGGGCGAGCACCTTCATAGATGGCGACGGTATTGCCAACTTGAATCTCTGTGCCACCGGTATAGTCAAATGTCCCATTGGTCGCATTCGCTGCGTCCAGACCGTTGCCGCTATCGCCGACATTAGTCGTGATAACCGGAATCGAAGGGGAATCCACATCCGCTCCGTTTAGCATCATATTTGATACGTCCGCGAATGATAGATAGATCATGTCTGGATTGAACGGTAATTTCATGACTTCCTGTTTGGCAATGCTGAAAACATAGATCTTTGTTGTAGCGTCTTGACCCGCAAAAGAGAGGTTAGTGTCCGTCAGCGTAAGTTGGTACGTGTGTCCTTCCTCGAATTTACCGTCTTGAGCCGCAGATGCTACCGTGAAGTGACCATTCGATCCGGTGACGACAATACCTGCAAACAAAGGATTCGCCGGGGAATCGAACGTCATACCCGCTTGCACTTGGGCAGCCGTCATTTGGCCTGTCGCATCGTTCACCCCGATGGTGAAGGTTGGCGCTACATCCAGCACGGATACACCGGGCACACTCGCCACGGCCTTATCGGAACTGCCTATATAATTGGCATACAGCGTCATATTGCCGGTGACTGGATCGCCCTCAACGAGTACTTGCGTTAAAGCCCTGTCCCTATACCAACCCTGAAAAATATACCCTTTCTTCACTGGAGCCGGGAGATTGCTTAGTGGTTCGCCCGGACGCAGCGTGAGGCTATTAATAGCAGCGCCACCATTGGTTTCGAACGTAATGGTATAGCTAGAGGCGCCTGATCCGCTACCACCAGAGCTCGGGCCTGTTGTAGTTGGCGTTGTTGGCGTTGCTGGATCCGGGTTTGCTCCTGCTTTCACAACCTCGTTGCTGCGCATGGCAAAAGTAGCTGCCTCTGCACGAGTAGCCTTGGATTGTGGATTAAAATTGCCGTTGGCATCTCCAGTAAGCAAGCCCGCCTGCCAGAGCTTGACGATCGCATCAACCGCCCAAAGAGAAATGCTGGATAAGTCTTTCGGTTTCGTGGTTACGCTGGCATTCGTCTGATAAGGGATGTTGAAGACTTCGAAAAACCGCAAAGTCAGCGTTGCCATCTGTTCTCTTGTTATAGCCATGTCCGGAGTAAATTTATGATTGCCTGTACCGCCTGTAATGCCCTTTTCAACGGCCCATCGCACATAAGGCGCATACCAAGCGTCCGACTTTACGTCCGTAAATGCGGAAGTTGTATATTTACTTATATCAACTCCCGCCATACGCCCGAGCACAGTTACGTACATGGCACGAGTCATTGTACCGTCGGGCGAGAAGCTATCATTGCCTGTACCGCCGAATATGCCATTCTGTTTGACATACGTGATCGCATTATAGAACCAGTCCGTTGCTTTAACGTCCCCAAAAGAATTTTGAACGGATTGTTGCCCACTAGGGCCGTTCGCAGCAGCTACCATAGTATTAGGCGACACATCATGCCAATTAATTGCCGAAGATGCATCGACAGTATTGCGCTCAGCCGCATAGATCTGCGTGGGAACTAACGATATGAGAATAGCGAACGATAGCAGTAAACTTAGTAAACGTTTGTACAAGGTGCTTCCCCTCCCGCAATATTTCATCAAATTCAGCCAAGATCTGAACAATTTGTTCCACCATATCAAAGCAAGTCTAAACAAAACCTAAACAAATCGCGGACTGCGTAGAATTTTGTCGGTTATGAAATGCAAAAAAAAGCATCCCTCAGTCATCCTAGATGACTAAGGGACACTCCCTGTGATTCAGCAATAAAAGTCAAGTGTTGCTTTCCGAAGCCGCTGCCCGCGAGTTCGGATATTCACCGTTTCATTTTCACCGATTATTTCAGGCTTGGACGGGAGAGACATTCGGAAAGTATGTCCGCGTCCGAAGGCTAGCCAACGCCGCGCGGGAGCTTCGCCGAGGGCAAGTAAAACGCTTAAGGAAGCCAGGGCAAGTCACCGCGATGCAAAATCCATGGCAAAATGACAGCCACAAGCGGACCCGTTGCTTTCGAATCGTGCCAATGCTACCATTAATGAAAAACGAGTGATACCCTAATGACTAAATTCGAACTGATCGCAACGTGCCCAATGGGACTTGAAGCCGTGCTCGCCAGAGAGCTGAAGAGCCTGGGCTACGAGGACCAGCTCGTCGAGAATGGTCGCGTCACGTTCTACGGCACGGAGATCGATATATGCAGAACCAACTTATGGCTAAGAACCGCAGGTCGCGTCCTAATTAAGATGGGCGAATTCGAAGCGCGCACGTTCGACCAGCTATTCGAAGGAACCAAAGCGTTAGCTTGGCCCGATTGGATTCCTCAAGACGGACAATTCCCGGTAGACGGTCGGTCTCATAAGTCGCAACTTAGCAGCGTGCCCGCTTGCCAAGGGATCGTTAAGAAAGCCATCGTGGAGAAAATGAAGCAGCGCTACGACACCGAATGGTTCCCGGAGACGGGAGGCCGTTATGTGGCGGAGGTAACGTTGCTGAATGATGTCGCGACGTTAACGCTCGACACCTCGGGGACGGGGTTGCACAAACGCGGTTATCGCGTCGATACGACAGAAGCGCCCTTGCGAGAGTCTCTTGCCGCGGCGATGGTCTTGCTCAGCCGATGGCGCCCGGAGCGTCCGCTGTACGACCCGTTCTGCGGTTCGGGGACGATTCTCTTCGAAGCCGCACTGATCGGCTGGAACATCGCGCCGGGATTGCGTCGCACCTTCAACGCACAAGGCTGGCCTAGCGTAACGGCGGCCATGTGGGAGGAAGCCCGCGAAGAAGCGTACGATTTAATGAAGGATAACCTCCCCATCAACATCGTAGGCTCCGATATTGATCGCGATGCGATTCAAGCTTCGCTCGCCAACTTGAAGAGCGCGGGAATGAGCAAGGAAATCAAGCTG
Source organism: Cohnella yongneupensis (assembly GCF_042655785.1). Lineage (NCBI taxonomy): Bacteria > Bacillati > Bacillota > Bacilli > Caryophanales > Paenibacillaceae > Cohnella > Cohnella yongneupensis. Next base: position 8,474 of record NZ_JBHSNC010000006.1, on the reverse strand, counting down.
AAAGTTATGTCCGTCGCGGACGCGCGCCCGGAAGGCGATTACGGATGCATCATTACGAATCCGCCATACGGAGAACGAATCGGGACGACCTCCGAGGTCGAACGGCTGACGAAACAGCTAGGGCAGATTGCGAAGCAATTGCCGAACTGGTCTCACTTCGTTATTACTCCGGACAAGGAGTTCGAAGCGAAATTCGGCCGGAAGGCGGACAAGAAGCGCAAGTTGTTCAACGGTCAGATCGAGTGTACGTACTATCAATATTTCGGGCCCTTGCCTCCGAGATAAACTAGCCATGACGCAAGACCGGCACTCCCTGGGGAGTGCCGGTCTTTTTAGGACGGTTAACCACTTGTTTATCTTTAATCCGATAGAAATAGACATACAATTCAAAATTCTAAATATAGTTACTTCTTCCATATGATGATATATTCATCGCGAGAGCTCTCTGCAAAGGTGCATTTCCGTTTCGGCCGGAACGGGTAAGACGAACCTTACTAGGAGGAATGAATAATGAAGAAAATGTTGTCGCTTGTCATGGCCATCGGTTTGCTGCTCGGGATCGCTTCCCAAGCGAGCGCGGCCAATGGGGTTTATGTGTTTAACCCGTATCCGAATAGCACCGGCGCGGTTCCGAATTATATCGGCATTACGAAGCCGACCGGGGCTTACCAGTACGAGATCCGCATTCAGGAGACGAACAACGGATCACGATCCTACTATTCGGGCAAGATTAACGTGCCGTCCAGCGGATCCGACATTCGCCATACGCTATCGAACAGTACGAAGCTCGTGCTGGCAGGCGGGACTTACAAAATTCTCGCGTCGGTTTATAACAGCTCGGGGACTCTCATCGGCAGTGATGTGATCCAAGTTACTTTCCTTTAATTTCGTAAGGAGTATAATCCCCCGCAATCGCGATTTCTCGCAGACTGGCCCTTATTTGTTCGGGGCCGGTCTTTTTCCCTTTCCTCGCATCTCTGCTCCCTAAATAGAGAGGAGGCTGCACCTTATTTGTATGAAATCCAATCACTCCAGCTGTCGTTCAGTACTTCTTCTTGTAGTCGACCAGATTGCGCAGATTTCCAGTCTCGCCGGACAAGTAAATCTCAAGATTCGAGACGAACAGCTTTGCGAGTCGCTCCGTGTTGCGAACAGTCATACCGCCAGCATTGTGCGGCGTGAGGATCACGTTTGGCATTGCCCAGAACGCATGGCTAGCAGGCAGCGGCTCATGTTCGAACACGTCGAGTCCGGCCCCCGCGATGATGCCCTTGTCCAACGCTTCGATCAGATCCTCCGTCCGAACCGTCGCGCCGCGCCCAACGTTGATAAAATAGGCGCTGCTCTTCATGACGGCGAATCGTTCGGCATCGAATATATGCTGCGTCTCGTTCGTGAGGGGCAAAATGTTGACGACGTAATCGGCTTCCCGCAGCGCGTCGTCGAGGTGGGAAGTATCGTAGACTACATCCACTTCCGGCAGGGTTCCGCCCGATCGGCGGACGGCGACGACGCGCATATCGAATGCGCGCGCAAGCCGGGCCACCTCGCGGCCGATCTCGCCGGCGCCGACAATCGCGACGGTGCTTCCGTTCATCTCGGCAAGCGTTTTCGGGCTTTCCCATACGCCCGATTGCTGATTGCGAACGGCGGCTGCAATTCCGCGTGACAGCCCCAGCATCATGGCGACGGCCGTCTCGGATACAGATCGGGCATGAACGCCGCTAGCATCGGTCAGCAGAATGCCGCGCTCTTCCAGAAGGCCGAGCGGCAGACTGTCGATCCCCGACGACCAGCTCTGCACCCAACGCAGCTTGGCGCCTTCCCTCAGCGCAACTTCCTTCACCTTCGCATCCCAACCGCAAATGATCTCCGCTTCCCGGTAATCTTGATCTTCCTTATCGGTCGGCCGGCCGAAAACAATCGAGAATTCCGGAGCAGCACGCCGCACCGCCGCTTGCTGCTCCGAAGTAAAATCGCTAAGACAAAGTATTTTTCTCATGGTGAATATCCTCCTTTTATCGGGCGATTGCCTATAATCCACTACCTACTCAAATTTCCATTTGAACATAAATTACACCCTCATTCCAGTCACCCGATTCAGCCGTACATTCACCCCGCGGATTAAATAGATATCCGCCCCCTGGGAAGTCTTCATCTGTCGTACGTCCGGCTTGTGTGGCAACTCCAATATAGAGCGATTCTTTAGCTGCGTAGTTCCCCAATTGATCCATGCATTTGCTTCTCCACCAATGATAACCTGATGACCAATTCCTTGTTTCTTGATCTCCATACAACCCAGGGGCAGCACTTTCAAAAACGATTGTTGCACCCTTTTCAGCATATTTGCTAAAAATACTTGAGTCGTCTATGTCCGCGCAAACGGATAAACCAAATGTCACCCCGGAAACGAAAAATGTTGGTTGTTGATCACCGGGAGCGAACCAATCTTCCTCTCCGTCTTTTATTGTTTGCTTCCGATAGAATCCAAGTAATTTCCCGTTATGGGCAACAAACTGAGTAATGTACGGCTTGCCCATGGGGTTATATTCTACAAATCCGGCGATTATACACATGTTATATAGACCACTTAGTATGATAACTTGGTCGATTGCCCTATGATCAAAGGTTATGATGGCATGCGAATGCTTAATGGGATCAATGTATCCTGTAATATTCATCTCAGGAAAACAAATAATATCCACTCCGTTTTCTCGACTTGCAATGATGTATCGCTTCATTAATTCGAGGTTACGGTCAATTGCTGCTTTTTCACTGTTCATCTGAACCAAAGCAATTTTGACAACTTTCTTTTTCACTGAAATTCACCTATCTCTCTGGGAGACTACTGATTGATTATCCGCCGCTATGCGTAAAAGTATCTTATAACTCATTCTATCAACTTACATATTAATACAACAGCATCCGACTGTTGACTCCGCGCGTTTTGCTTCCCTTGTTTCCCAGAGGTAAAATAAGGATATAACAAGAGGCGGTATCGTGATTATATCCCGAAAGGCGGAGTAGAAGTGGAGCAAAGAACATTAGGTAATGGCGGGTTGAAAGTATCGGCGCTCGGGCTAGGATGCATGGGGATGTCGGATTTCTACAGCGGAAGGGATGACGAAGAGTCGGTGCGCACGCTGCATCGGGCGCTGGAGCTCGGCGTGACGTTCCTGGACACGGCGGACATATATGGCATCGGCCGCAACGAGGAGCTAGTCGGCCGGGCGATCAAGGGACGGCGCGACGAAGTCGTGCTGGCGACCAAGTTCGGCAACGTGAGGGATGAAAACGGTAAAATGCTGCGGATCGATGGTCGTCCCGAATACGTGCGAACGGCTTGCGAAGCTAGCTTACGCCGGCTCGGCGTCGATCATATCGACCTCTATTACCAGCATCGCGTTGATGCCAATACGCCGATCGAAGAGACGGTTGGCGCGATGGCCGACCTCATACGCGAAGGCAAAGTGCGATACCTCGGCTTGTCCGAGGCGGGGCCGGCGACAATTCGCCGGGCGCACGCTGTCCATCCGATTACCGCGCTGCAGACGGAATATTCGCTCTGGAGCCGTGATGTGGAGGATGATATTTTACCGACGTGCCGCGAGCTGGGCATCGGCTTCGTTCCTTACAGCCCGCTGGGTCGCGGGTTTCTGACCGGTCAAATTCGCCGCTTCGAGGATTTGGCGGAGGACGATTTCCGTCGGAACTCTCCCCGATTTCAAGGTGATAACTTTGCAAAAAACTTGGATCTCGTGGATAAAATTGTGGAGATTGCCTCTGAGAAAGGATGTACGCCGTCGCAATTGGCTCTCGCATGGCTGCTCGCCCAAGGCGAAGACATTGCGCCGATTCCAGGCACGAAGCGCAGAACATACCTCGAGGATAACGTTGGCGCACTAGATGTGAAGCTATCCGGGGACGATCTCGCCCGCATCGACGAGGCAGCACCTAAGGGCGTCGCCGCCGGTAATCGTTATCCGGACGCAAGCATGAAGTCGGTCAACTTATAGGGAGAGCCGGTTCGCTCAGACGTGCGGCATCGAAGCCGTTTGTTGACTCTGTGTTGACTTCTCGACATCAAAAATACACCGTCAGAGCCTTTGGGCAACATGGCGGTGTATTCGTCATTAAAGTACTGTTATACGTCTTTCTGTTCTTCTTCGTCTCCAACAGCGATAGGGCTGGTCGAGTTGCTAATCCAACTTTTGTCAACGAATACATTTTTACTGGAACTAATTTCACAAAGGCAAAAAAGACTAATATTTACATGAACTAGGACATGCATTAAGATTAGACCACAATACAACTTCCGATGTTATGTATGTGAATGTTACGACGAATACGACTTTAAGTACCAATGATAAAGATTCGTATGACTTGGCATATAACAACTATTACTAGGAGGGAAATAATGAAAAAAGCGATAATAGCTGTCGTGTTGACTTTACTTCTAGTCGGATGCACATCTAACGACAATAGCGCTAATGGGATTAATACTCCTACTACCGAATATTTGCAAGCAACGTTTAATGTTGACGTGAACGATCCCAAAGCCGTTATTGGCGATGCGGATTACGTATTTGTCGGACATGTCGAAGAGTTGGTTGATACCGTCTACAAAAATGCTGTAAAAGTTGGTTCCAAAGAAATTTCAGACCCCTACACTAACTATACAATTACAGTCATAGAGAATATCAAAGGAAAGTTGAAGAAGAATAACGCTATTCCAATTCAGCAAGCCGGGGGTTTAAGTAAAGATGGCAGTAAGTACATTCTCTATGAAAATGACACGCTATTAGAAAAAGGTAAGTATTATGTGATAGCCGCATATGCTCAACCAGATGGTTCGCTATTAATTGCCGGCCCCAATTCGAGCGTGCTTATTTCCGCGCAATCCAAAAACGATGTCGTATCGACTAACGAATATAAGGAATACAAAAAAGCATTCGAAAACGAAATCAAAACGGATCGGAAAAGGTTTGCCTCCATTCATGTAGAATAGGGTTAAGTTAAGTTTAGTTTTCACGATGGAGTGGCTTGTTGCACGACCGCCGAAACGTAACAACACCATAAGCAACAGGCCGGTGGGCAATCCGCAGGTCTTCGGCTATTCAGGTTTAGGCCGCATGATTGGATCCGTCGTCCCCATCGGGACGGCGGACTTTTTTCTGATTTCAGTTACGTTTATGACGACTATTCCGGATTATTCCTCGTCGCCCTGCCGACCTCGAAGGGCGATGTCACCCCTTCATAGGCCAGTTGCATCATCATCCCTACCGAGGCGTGTTCGAGATTATAACAATGGTTCATCTAAATACCAGGATTATCCGCGCGAAATCACGATAGTAATTTTGACCAAGTCCCCATCACCCTCTTGAACTTCTGATCAAAACGGCTATTCTCATCAAAAGGGGTCGCGGCGGGTGCCGGTCTGCCATAATCCAAAGGATCAAACGATAAAGCCTCCGCATTAGGAGGAACCTCGCCCCTGCCATCCGGGCTGAGAAGCATATCGGCTCCATCGGACTTGCCGTTTCCGGCGGCATAGATTCGGACTGAATTCGAAGGCATCATAAACCGAATATCGTAACGGCCGCCCCCCGAAGTACCAAATATTTGTTGTTTTTTCGTTGATCAACTTTTTAGCTAACTCAGATTGTTGACTTATATGATTGGGGCCGGGTTTTGCAGCACCACTATGGTGGGGCATCCGACCCTTTCTTTGTATGCACGGGCATGAGAATGCACGCTCGGTTTCCATAGCTCCGGAAAATGTTTTCTGAGAGCGAGCGTTGACTCCGTGTTGACTTCGGCAAATAAAAAATACAGAGCAACGGGGTTCAGTTCACCGTGCTCTGTATTCAACTTCACATACTGTTAAGTGTCTCCCAGTTATTTTTTCTCTCCGGCGGCGATGGGGTTGTCATTGTAAGAAATCCAATCACTCCAGCTGTCGGATTCCCTCCGGAAGTGTTATTGAAATAATTCACAACATATTGATGAAGCACCGATCTAAGTCATTATGCTCATTACTCCGTCAAGTCCATTGAATTAACTATAATCAGTTCGGTATGGGCTGTATCTCCGTCGGCTGGAACTTCTTCGTCTTCGTCTTCGATTCATACAAGTAATACCCCTTTATGCCGCTGAACATAGAAAACACCTTAATTCTGAATTTATCGTTGTAAATGCTGTCGATCACCGCATTCAAGTTGTTCTCGACGTCAAACAGCTTCGTCTTCTGCGTACCGTCCAACCGGATTTTGTACAGATCGCTGTCCGTGTAATAAAGCCATCCGTCCATCACGCCGTCGAACATGAAGAAATCGGATACCACATTCTTGATAATACGCGTAGGCTGCGAACCGTCTTTCTTTACCTTATACACGCTGCCCGGGTACGTATAGTAATAAATCCAGTCCTTAGCGAAAATGATTTTCTCGTAGAACGAGACTTGGCCGGCCTTCATCAGCCGCTTCTTCCCTGTTCCATCGAGATTAGACGAGTAGAGCACTCCGCTCACCGTGTAATAAATCTTGTTATTCTCGAAGTACGGAGAAGAAATCCCGGTCGTCTCTGTCTGGAAGCGCATGTTCCAGCTGTTCCTTGTGGCGTAGTTGAAGTTGATCTCCGGACCTACCGGAAAAAAATCGAAATTAGACAGCACGACTTCCGTTTTGCCCGTTTGCATGTTCTTCCTTAGTAGCTTCGCTTGCCCGCCGTCTATGTCATGGTTGTAATAAAACCAGTCGCCCTCGATATGATCTAGCCATATATAGTCGTCTTTATCGTCGCCTCGCAGAATCAAGGATTCTCCGGTGCCGTCTTTCTTGATGCGCTTGTACTCGAGCGGCTTGTTAATGTCGACGCGGTCCAAGTAGTAGATCCAATCCCCGGCGATCCTGTCCATGAAATAGCCGCGTGAGATGACGTACTTGGCGATAGGACTATCGCGATCGTAGATTTCGACGTTCGTATCGTAATGATTCGAGATTCTTGCGGTCAAAGAACCCTTCTTAATCTCGTATTGGTTCATGAGGTGGGAAAAGTACAGCGTATCCCCTTCCATATGAGTGTAGTCGACGTTGTATTTCAGGAAAAATTCCTCAAGCGAGTTGAACTTTACCTCATACGGCGGAAGCGTCACTATCGTCGGTGTCAGCTTGGACGTGTCGTCGTAATGCCATTCATACAGCTTGCCGCTTGCCGTCGCCGCGTTCGCCTGTCCGTAATTCGCAAAAAAGGAAACGACGTTCGCGAGGCCCGGCACTTGACTCGGCCTCTCCTCCTCGCCATACCGCCAGGACCATAGCGTGTCCTTCTCATCCAACGCCAGCGCGAAGGTATCCCCTGCTGATATCGCCTTAATTGTCGGGAGTCCCGGAACCTGCCGTCCGTCTTCGCCGTAGCTCTGTTCCCACACGGTACCGTCACGGCCAAGCGCCAACACGTGGCCATCTCTAGACGATATGGAGGAAATACCAGCGTACTCCGTCAGCTGCATCATCGAAAGCGAGTGATCATCTTCGAATGACCCTTGCCACACCGTGCCATCCGACATGGACGCGACGAACCCGGAGTTGCCGTTTGCGCTGATCGACGTTGCCGTATAGCCTTCGACAGCCTTCGGCACATATTGGATGTCGTTCCCCCAGTACCAGATCATTCCCATCTGATCCAAAGCGTAGGACATATAGGCTTCGGCCGCAATTTGACGAACCGCGGGCATTCCCGGTATGCGAACGGCGTTCCAATGCCAGGTATAGCTCGGAATATGTCCCATGCCCATCTGGCCCACTTTGTTGCAGCCGATCGCGTAAACCTCTCCGACATCGTTAAGCATGAGCGCATGTTGCTCGCCGATCGCGGTGGATTGAACGTGCCGAACGCCTCGAATGTTCGTATAGCTCTTATCCGGGTTATATCCGTCGTTGCATTCCATGACCCCAATCGTCCAAGCCATTCCGTCCGGGGTCGTAACGATTTTATTGTCGTAAAAGCTAGCCACCTGTACCGTCTGCCAACTCACCGCCGCAGCGGTCACCCTCTCCTTCGTCGGCGACCAGAGACATGTCGCGAATACAATTAACGCCGAAATCAGTCCGATTTTCTTCATTCGTCCCATCCTCGCTGAACAGTCTAATTCCAATAAGTAGGATGCTTATGGATTCTACACGTTTCGACGCATTCCTGCACCGGACATACGACTTGAGGTAATTGAATCGGCAGAAACAAGGAGTTCCATGTTTTGTTATTAGCTAAACAAAAGAATTTAAAATTCAAAATTTATTATTAAACGGCTTGTCACAAGACAGGTTGACTCCATGTTGATTTCATTAACGCAAACTTAGTGAGTTGACTTTCGTTTGAGAAGATTAATTATGGAATACCATTGACACACTCTGTTTCCGCTAACCTACCATGACCGAAATTAGCCGGTAAAAGATGTCCAAACATAGACCGATATA